>NZ_JASHIT010000060.1:0-24276 GCF_030733595.1 Halomonas sp. MMSF_3323
CCGCCGATGATCGCCACGTCGACCCGCTCGACCGCATGGCCACCTTCCTGGCAAGACGCCTGAGGGGCGTTCGCTGAAAGGCGGCTTGCCGTTGGTTCCACAGTGCTCTCGGGGGTGTCTTGCGGCATTACTGTATTCCTGTAATAACTTTACGTAATCAAACATTTATTAGCGTGCTAGTTGGCTATAAAACCACCAACTGCTCTGGCGAAACAGCACCCTGATTTATACCTCAACCACCACCATCCCTCCCTTACAGGACCTGTGACACGACACTCTTCTGGAAAATTGGCGCACCCATGTGCGCGGTAATCCGACGATCATCCGGTCCACGACTACCCGATCCTCGACTACCCGGTCGTCGACCAGCGGCGGCGGCGAGAAGAGTCCAACACACCAGAGCCACGCACCGATGAGAAAGGTGTGATCGCCGAGAAAGGCATGATCGCCAAGGACAGGTAAGCGGCCGATTCGCCGGCGACCCGAGCCTAGAAGTGCGCTGCCGGATCGATCACACCATCCAGCATAGCAGGCTCTGGCGACGGGAAAAGGAGGGAAAAATCCCGAACTTTGCAGGCATCGTTCGGGACTTTGGCAAGCGTCAGTGGGTGGTGGGAGGCGTCTCGTCGACCTGCTCGACCTGCGGGGTGCCAGGGTGCTGTTCGGTATAGAGCAGCATCGCCGCCATGCGGGCGTGTTCGGTCAGGGCAAAGAGGTCGTTTTCGTTCTCGGCGCTGTCGTCGATATCGGTCTCGATGGCGGCCAAACCCGCGAGATCCTCGATGGCCTCCCTGAGCGGCTCGGACCACTTCTTTCTGGGCGCGTCGCCTGCATCCTCCACCACTTCGAGAAAGCCGAGGGTCCACTCCTTGAGGCCCTGGGCACGCTCGGCCAGCGAGAACATCTCGTCAGGCAGCAGCGGTTCGAAGTTCAGCTCAGTGCTGGCCAGGGCGTCCAGGGTCTGGCGGCGCCAGCCGAGCAGGCGTTCGGCGCTGGGCTCGTCTCTGGGCTGGTCGACCCCGAGGGTCAGGCAGACCTCCTCGAGCCAGGCCTCGGCGGTGAGGTCGTGCAGGCCGAGTGCCGCGCACAGGCGCCCGTCGAGAAAGGCCGGCGACTGCATGCTGCCATGCAGCAAAAAGGTGTCGGCGATGGTGGAGAAGTCCTGGCGTTCGTTGATCAAAGACATGATGATATCCGCTGAAGAAGAGGTTCAGGGTGGCAATACCGCGGCGCCCCCGGGGTGACCAGAAGCCGCTTGCCCATGGCATCGGCAAGCGCCGTCGGTGATCCCGTCTTGAGGTGTCGCGTTGACCCCCCGCTGAAGGCTCTCTTATAGTGACTCGCAATCGATCCCCGATGGTAACGCATCCTGCCCGTTCGGCGCTGCGTTAGCCAAGGCCCGCCCCGGAGCCAGGCCCATGAATGACACCAAGCGGCATACCACCGACATTACGCTGCTAGAACGCCCCTACACCATCGCCTGTGCCCCCGAGGAGCAGGAGGGACTGGAGCGTGCTGCCCGCTATCTGGACCAGGCCATGCAGGGGATCCACGCCCAGGGCAAGGTGGTGGATCGGGAGAAGATCGCCATCATGGCTGCACTCAACCTGGCCCACGAACTGCTGGGCCTGCGTGACGAGAAGCGTGCAGGCGAAGCCAGCCTGAGCGAGCTGAACACCCGCCTGGAACAGGCGCTCGCCAAGGCGCCGAGTCGCGATTCCGACGTCTGATCAAGGCTGATCAGGGCTTTCGGTACCTGAGCCCGCATCACGTCCCGCACCGCCCCGGTGGTCCGCGCCCCGCCTCATCTGCGAGAGCCGTGCCAGCACCTCATCCCCTTGCTGGTGTCTCGCGACCAGCGCGCCTGGTCGACACTGCCTCCCCAAGCACTCGAAGGCATCTTCACTTTGGCGCCAGGCCCCGGTCTGGTAGCATGGAGGAGTTCCCTGGGGTGTGCGCCAGTCGTTACAGTCCCTCGAGCCTATGCGCAGTACCCAGGGGGCCAAATGCTAGCCGGGCCCGTGTGCAAGTCCGTGCGACGGAAAGCCTGACGGCTCGGCTGCGGCCACCCACCTTGAACCTATGGGTTCAAGGGCCAGAACGACAGCGGCACTCTGGGGAACCTCGAATGAACGATCTGCGCTCTTCCATTGACGCACAGATGACGCTCGGACACTTGTCACGTACCGAGCTGCGGCGCGAACTGCGACGCCGCCGCCGGGCCCTGAGCCCGCGCCAGCAGCAGGCCGCCAGCCAGTCACTATTGGCTCGCCTGCGTCGCCTTCCTGAACTGCTGAGTGCCCGTCGCGTGGCGCTCTACCTACCCAATGACGGGGAGATCGATCCTCGCCCCCTGCTCGACTGGCTACGCCAGCGGCGCGCCCAGGCCTATCTTCCGGTACTGCGCCCCCTGAGCGACAATCGCCTGTGGTTCGTCCGCTACGACGAGCACACCCCCATGGTCGCCAATCGCTTCGGCATCAGCGAACCCTGCAGCCGTCACGGCGCCCATCCGTCGCGTCGTCTGCCACCCTGGGCGCTGGACGCCATCCTTCTACCGCTGGTGGGCTTCGACGACGCCGGCCAGCGCCTGGGCATGGGTGGAGGCTTCTACGATCGCACCCTGGCCTTCGCCCATCCCGACAGCGGGCAGGGCGGCCCCAGGCCACGCCTGATCGGCCTGGCCCATGACGTCCAGCGCGTCGAACGCCTGCCGGTGGCCTCCTGGGACGTGCCGCTGAACGCCATCGTCAGTGATCGCAGAGTGATCCGCCCTGCCTGAAACGCCTCCGGCCGCCCCTGAGGGCGGCCGGAGTTGGATCTATGCCGATGTCGTGACCATGGTGCCTGGTGCCTCAACCTCCCACCAGCGCCTGGGCGTAGCCGGTTGCCACGACTCCCAGGCCGAACACCAGCACCAGTGACATGATCAGATCGGGCTTGCGTTTCATTCCTGACTCCCTTCATACGGCCGCTTGCCGTATTGTCTTGATGTTGTGGTCAAAGCGACTGACTCAGACTATAGGGTGATCACCCATGTATGGCAATCATCACGCTTCCACGATGAAGCCCGTCAGCCAGGCGTCATCATGCCCAGCAAGTAAGTCAGCGCTTGCGCGCGCAGGATACGCCGCTTTGCCTCGACTTCCAAGACGTCATCCCGCCATGGCTATGCCATAAACAGTTGGTAGGCGGGATTGTCACTTTCCTTCCAATAGCGATAGCCAATGGCGTCAAAATGTTCCTCGACGTGGGAACGATCCCCGTTGGGAATCTGCATGCCGACCAGCACCCGACCATAGGCAGCACCGTGGTTGCGGTAGTGAAACAGCGAGATATTCCAGTCCTGGGGGAGGTGGGTCAGGAAGTTCATCAGCGCGCCGGGGCGCTCGGGAAACTCGAAGCGATAGACTTCCTCGGTGAACTCGGTACGGGGCCGGCCACCGCCCAGATGACGGATATGCAGCTTGGCCAATTCGTTGTCGGTCAGATCCTCGACCGGGTAGCCCGCCTCGATCAGTTTGCCGATCAGCGCCTGGCGATCCTCGCCGCCCGGCTTGACCTGTATGCCGACGAAGATGTGGGCCTGGTCGGCATCGGCGTAGCGATAGTTGAATTCGGTGACCATGCGCTTGCCGATGGTGCGGCAGAACTTCTTGAAACTGCCAGGTCGCTCGGGAATGGTCACCGCCAGGATCGCCTCGCGCTGCTCGCCGAGTTCGGTGCGCTCGGCGATGTGCTGGAGCCGATCGAAGTTGGTGTTGGCGCCAGAGTTGATGCATATCAGGGTCTGGCCCTCGGCCCCGGTCTCCTGGATATACTTCTTGAGACCGGCCAGCGACAGCGCGCCGGAGGTCTCGGACACCGCCCGGGTATCCTCGAAGATATCCTTCACCGCCGCACACATCTCGTCGGTGTTGACGGTGATCACCTGGTCCACCAGGTCCCGCATCAGCGAAAAGGGAATCTCGCCAATCTGCGCCACCGCCACGCCCTCGGCGAACACCCCGACCTGTTCAAGGATGACCCTTTCACCGGCCTCCAGCGCGGCCTTCAGGCAGGCGCTGTCCTCGGCTTCCACCCCGATCACCTTGATCTCCGGGCGCAGGTACTTGATGTAGGCCGCCATGCCGGCGATCAGGCCACCACCGCCCACCGGAATAAACACCGCATCGATGGGGCCGCTGTGCTGACGCAGGATCTCCATGGCCACGGTGCCCTGTCCGGCGACCACATCGATATCGTCAAACGGCGGGATATAGGTGTAGCCGTGGGCCTCGACCAGTTCCTGGGCGTGCTCTGCGGCGGCGGCGAAGGCGTCGCCCTTGAGGATGACCTTGGCGCCCCAGCCGCGTACCGCAGCCACCTTGATCTCCGGGGTGATGCGCGGCATCACGATCACCGCCTTGACGCCCATCTGCTTGGCCGCCAGCGCCAGGCCCTGGGCATGGTTCCCGGCGGAGGCGGCGATCACGCCCTTGGCTTTCTGCTCATCGGTCAGGTGGGCCATGCGATTGTAGGCACCGCGCACCTTGAAGGAGTGCACCGGCTGAAGGTCTTCACGCTTGATCAGAATCTGATTGTTGAACCGTCGCGACAGCATGGGCGCAGGTGAGATCGGCGTTTCTCGGGCGGCTTCGTAGACCCGGGCCTGGAGAATCTTCTTGACGGTAGCTTCGAGCATTCTGGTATCCAGCGTGAGGGAGGCGGGCAAAACCCCTATTGTTAGCATCGCCTCACGCCCAACGTCCAGCGCCAGCCACCCCAGGCAGACATTGCTTGCCTCAGTGCCGAGCTGCCGCGACCGCGATGAGGGCGGAAGCGGGCGGAGCCCAGGCACCACGGTGACACGCCACACAGCGTTTCTTCCGTCTTTCGCGATGCCCTATAATGGCCGCAGCTTTCCTCTTCTCACGCTCCCCATCGCAGGTATTCCATGACCCAGGACGAACTCAAGGACGCCGTCGCTGCCGCCGCCATCGACGAGGTCCGCCCGATGCTCGGCCGTGACATCGTGATCGGTGTCGGTACCGGCTCCACCGCCAACTGCTTCATCGACCGCCTGGCAGAGCTGCGCGGGGACTTCCGCGGAGCGGTGGCCAGCAGCGAGGCCAGCGCCCAACGATTGAAGGGGCACGGCATCGACGTCTACGAGCTCAATGAAGTCGGCACCATGCCGGTCTATGTCGACGGCGCAGACGAAGTGAACGCTCACCTACAGATGATCAAGGGTGGGGGTGCCGCGCTGACCCGCGAGAAGATCGTGGCGGCCTGCTGCAAGACCTTCATCTGCATCGCCGACGCCTCCAAGCGGGTCGAGCGCCTGGGCGACTTCCCGCTGCCCATCGAGGTGATTCCCATGGCCCGTTCCTACGTCGCCCGGGAACTGGTCAAGCTTGGCGCCGATCCGGTCTACCGCGAGGGCGTGGTCACCGACAACGGCAATCAGATCATCGACTGCTACGGCCTCGACATCGATGACCCCGTCGCCCTGGAGACCCGCATCAACGCGATCGTCGGAGTGGTGACCAACGGCCTGTTCGCCGCTCGTCCGGCGGATATCCTGCTGATCGGCGGCGCCGACGGCATCAGCCGGCATCTACCCGCCTGAGCCCGGTCACCTGCCTTGGCTGTGGCCAAGCAGCCGGTCCAGGCCAGCGAGGGTGGCCTCCAGCGCACCCCGGTGGGTGTCGATGACACCTTGCCCGGCCTCGCTCAGCCGCTTGCGCTGTTCTGCATCCTCGAGCAGCGCGGCGACACGCTCGACCAGCTCGTCGGCGTCGGCGATCTCGACCAGCGCGCCGGCGTCTCTCAGCAGCTGGGCCACGTCCTCGAAATTGTCGAGATGCGGGCCGGTCACCACCGGCACACCCATCAGCGCGGGTTCGAGCAGATTGTGGCCGCCGATGGGCACCAGACTGCCGCCGACGAAGGCCAGGTCCGCGGTGCCGTAGAGCGCCTGCAGCTCACCCATGCTGTCGCCAAGATAGATCTCTGCCCTGGCGCTGGGGACGCGCCCCCGGGAGCGCCTGACGGTCTCGAAGCCGGCCTCCTGGCACAGCCTGGCGACCTCCTCGAAGCGCTGTGGATGGCGCGGCACCAGCACCAGCAGGATATCGGGAAAGCGCGCCTGTAGGCGTCGCTGGACCCCGAGCAGCAGCTCATCCTCACCGGGATGGGTGGACCCGGCGACCCAGATCGGGCGATGCCCGATGGCGGCATGCAAGCGCTCACTCACCTTCAGGGATGCATCATCAAGGGCCATGTCGAACTTCATCGATCCGACGACCTGGATGTGGTCGGACGCCATGCCCAGTTCGACGAAACGCTCGGCATCCTCACCGGACTTGGCCGCCAGCCAGTCGACACAGGCCAGCGACTCGGCCATCAGCGGTCTCAGGCGCCGATAGCCACGAAAGGCACGGGGTGACAGGCGACCATTGACCACCGCCACCGGGATACCCCGCCTGGCGCAGGCTCTCAGCAGGTTCGGCCACAGCTCGGTCTCGAAGAAGATCGCCTGACGAGGGGCCAGACGCTGGACAAAGCGGCGCGCAGCGCCGGGAAAGTCGAGCGCCACGAAGACATGGCTCAGGGGAGCGGCCGCCTCCGCCTCGGGAACGTCGTCCACCAGCGAGAGCACTCGTTCGGCACCGGTGGCGGTCATGGTGCTGACCACCAGTCGGTGATCGGGATGGCGCAGGCGCAGGGCACGGATCAGCGGGCGTGCCGCCACCACCTCGCCCACCGAGGCGCAGTGCAGCCACAGCCGCGGACGCTCGTCGGCGAAGGGCCGCAGACAGCCCATCCGCTCGCCACGAGCGCGATCCGGCAGCTGTTCGCGCCAGACCCGTCGCCAGATCAGCGGCGACAGCAGTCCGATGGCACCTGAATAGGCGAGCCGTGGCCAGCTCACCCTCAGCTCTCGCGATCGAGGATGGTCGAGATCATGGCGGTGGTGGAGACGCCATCCTCGAAGCCGAGCACCTTGACCTCGCCCCCGGCGTCACGCACCGCTTCGCCGCCGGCGATATCCTCGGGCCGGTAGTCCCCGCCCTTGACCAGCACGTCCGGCAGCACCGATTCGATCAAGCGAGCCGGCGTATCCTCGGCGAAGGGCACCACCCAGTCCACCGCGCCGAGCCCGGCCAACACCTGCATGCGGCGATTGAGCGGATTGATCGGCCGCTTGGGGCCCTTGAGCCGACGGATCGAGGCGTCGTCGTTGACCGCCACGATCAGCCGGTCACCGAGCTGGCGGGCGTGCTCCAGGTAGGCCACGTGACCCGCGTGAAGAATGTCGAAGCAGCCATTGGTCATCACCACCCGCTCGCCACGGGCCTGGGCGGCGCGCACCGCCAGCACCAGCGGTGATTCCTCGATGACGCCGAATTCGGCCAGCTTGTCGCCGTGCAGCGCGGTGTAGAGCTCGGCGATGGACAGCGTCGCGGTGCCGGGCTTGGCCACCACCAGACCCGCCGCCAGATTGGACAGGGTCATGGCCTCGGCGAAGCCGTGGCCGGCGGCCAGGGCTAGACCCAGCACCGCGATCACGGTATCGCCGGCGCCGGTGACGTCGTAGACCTCACGGGCCCGAGTCGGCAGGTGCAAGGGGTCATGGCCTTCGCGAATCAGCGTCATGCCCTTCTCGCTACGGGTGATCAACAGCGCCTCGAGCTCGAGCTCCTCGCGCAGCGCCTCGCCCTTGGTGGCCAGGATATCGTCGCTGGGGCAGGGCCCGACCACCGCCTCGAACTCGGCCAGGTTGGGGGTGATCACGCTGGCACCACGATAGCGCCGGAAATCGCTGCCCTTGGGGTCCACCAGCACCCGCTTGCCGGCCCGGCGCATTTCCGGGATCACCATCTCGACGTTGGCCAGGGTGCCCTTGCCGTAGTCGGACAGGATGATCAGGTCGAAGTTGTCGGTGGCCTCGATCAGCCTGGGCGCCAGCTCCGAGGTGTCGATCTTGTCGAGTCCATCCTCGAAGTCCAGCCGGATCAACTGCTGGTTACGGCTCATCACCCTGAGCTTGGTAATCGTGGGCATGCCGGGAGTACGGTGAAAGTGAGTACTCACCCCCACCTCCTCCAGGCGCGCGGTCAGACGGTCGGCATTGTCGTCGTCACCGACCAGTCCGGCCAACGCCGCGTGGGCGCCCAGGGAGGCGATGTTCAACGCCACGTTGGCGGCGCCGCCCGGACGATCCTCGCACTCTTCCACGCGCACCACCGGCACCGGGGCCTCCGGTGATATCCGGGAGGTGCCGCCGTGCCAGTAGCGGTCCAGCATGACGTCGCCCACCACCAGCACGCGGGAGCGCTCAAGCGCGGTCAGATCAAGCTTCATCGGGTGACTCCCTATCGAGGTCGGAGCGGTGTTGCGAGGCGGTGTCGGCGAGCAGGGTATCGAGTCGCTCGATCACGTCGTCGGCGCGAATCAGCGACATCGCATCGGGATGGCGGACCCGCTGGCCCCAGGTGATGGTGTCGGGATCCGCCTGGAGGAACTCCCGGACGGCGTCAGGGTAGCGATTGACCACGTAGTCGCGCCACAGGTAGGGCGCGGCGCGATCGGGGTTGGTGGTGGCGAACAGACCCACCACCGGGGTAGCCAGGGCGTTGGCCATGTGTACCGGGCCGGAATCCGGGGCAATCACCACCCGGGCGCGATCGATCAGCGCCAGCAGCCCCTTGAGCGAGGTGGCGCCGATGGCGTCGATCACCGCCTCCGGGTGACACAGCGACTGAATGCGCGAGCCCATCTCGCGCTCCTGGGTGCTGCCGCCCCCGGTCATCACCGTCTTCAGACCAAACTGGGTCCAGGCGTGCTCCACCACGGCGGCGTAGCCTTCCGCCGACCAGTTGCGAAAGTTGCGCAGGCGCGGATTGGCACAGGGACTGATCAACAGGTAGGCGCTGTCGCCGGTGAGCTCCCGGGCCTCGGCGTAGGCGCTGTCCGGCACCGGCAGTCGCCACTCCAGCGACGTATCCTCGACTCCCAGCAGGCGCGCGAAGTCCATGAACGACTCCAGCACGTGGGCCCGCTCACGCGGGGCCAGCTGACGGTGCGTGAACCAGTACTGACGGTCCTTGGCCCGCGCCGGGTCGAAGCCCACCCGCACCTTGGCCTTGAGTCCCAGCGACAGCACGCTGGCTCTGAGTGCCTGCTGCATGTGCAGCAGCACGTCGAAGCGGGTATCGGCCAGCTCGCGCCACAGCGCCCGCATGCCCTTGAGGCCGGTCGACTTGTCGTAGACGACGAACTCGACCCCTGACAGGCCGGTCAGTAGACTGTATTCGCCCTTGCCGACGATCCAGGTGATCCGCGCCTCGGGCCATTGGCGCTGCAGGGCTCGAACCGTGGGCACCAGATTGCACACGTCTCCCAGGGCAGAGAGACGCAGCACGCCGATGTGGGCAGGACGAGCGGGCAGAGGATGCTTCATGCGGTTGGCAACGTATCAGTCAGGAAAGGTGGGCATTTTATACGATGCCACCAGTTTATGTGACGCTGTACCGCGGCCACAAATCGGACCCGCTCTGCTGGCGCCAGAATACTGGCGCGAGGCAGGCCTGGTGACCGGACAGGCGCCGGGTCGCGGCCAGAGTCTGTTTCTCGAGGTGGGCGATCGTCAGTGGGTGCTGAGGCCCTACCGCCGCGGCGGTCTCGTCGCCCGGCTCTCGACCTCCCGTTACCTGTGGACCGGGCTCGAACGCAGTCGCGCCTTTCGCGAAGTGCGTCTGACGGCGCGGCTTTACCAGGCCGGCCTGCCGGTGCCGCGGCCGGTGCTGGGAGGCGTCGTTCGCCATGGCCCAAGCTACGAGGCCGCGCTGATCACCGAGCGCCTGCCGGCCACCCGAGCGTTGGCAGAGCATCTCGGCAGCGGTGATCTGGCCCCGGGCCTGCTCCATGAAGTGGGCCAGGTCATCCGACGCTTCCACGATCATGGCCTCGACCATGTCGACCTCAACGCCCGCAACCTGCTGGTCGACGACAGCGACCGGGTCTGGCTGATCGACCTGGACCGCTGTCGCCTGCGCGCCCCTGGCAAATGGCGCGAGGGCAATCTGGCGCGACTGGGACGTTCGCTGGCCCGCTTCTGCGTCGACGAGAGGTCGGCCCAGCAGGCACTCGAAGAGATCCGCCGCGGCTATAGCGACGCCTAGCCTGTAATCGATAGCGGCCTTGATCGATAGCGGCCTGTAATCGATTCTCGGCTCCAGAACACTTATACAGCAACGTCTACAGCGATAGCGGCCGCTTACTCACCTCTCTGAGCAAGCGGTGTCACTCGTCAGACGGCAGGCCGGCCAGCGAGCACGTCGTCATAGACCTGAGTCAGCCCCTCAACATGCTGCGACAGCAGGAAGTGCTGCTTGACCCGACGTCGCGCCTCTTCGCCCAGACGTCGCCTGAGCTCGCCATCTTGCGCCAACTCCAGCATGGCGGCGGCCCACTCGGTGGCGGATTCGGGGTCTGCCAGGCGGCCACTGTGAGCGTCGATCAACTCGGGGATGGCGCCACTACGCGAACCGATCACCGCCTTGCCGGCGGCCATGGCCTCGATCACGGTCAGGCCGAAGGCCTCGTTGCGCGACGGCACACAGACCACGTCGAGCACCTCGAACAACCGCGCCAGGTCACGCCGAAAGCCGGTAAAGGTGATGCGCTGCGACAGTCCCTGCTCGGCGACCAGCGCCTCGAGCTCGGCCACGTACTCCTCACGACTGCCCTCCTCGGCGCTGAGTCCACCGATGATGACCCCATGGACATCGAGCGCCGGATGCTCGGCGATCAGTCTCGCCAGGGCCTCGACGAACACCCGCTGCCCCTTGCCAGGCGTCAGTCGCCCCGCCACCCCGATGGTGGTGGCCGACGCCGGCAGCCCGAGGCTTGTGCGCAGGGCGCGCCGCTCGCCGGCGTCCAGACGCGGCGCCAGCGGCGCCGGGTCGATCCCCAGATACAGACGCTGGATACGCTCGGCCGGCAGGGCGAAGGCCTTGACGTTACGTCGCCGGGTCGCCTCGCTGATGGACAACAGCCGCGACACCCGTCCGTAGGCCCAGCGGTGATACAGGTCCTTCTTCGGCCGGGTGACCCCCATATGGTCGGTGAACACCACCTTTAGCCGCGGCCGCAAGGTCGCCAGCAGGGCTGCCAGGCGCAGGTCGCTGGACTTGTGGCAGTGCAACAGGCGGATGTCGTGACGGGCCAGGTACTCAAGCCACCGGCGCACACCGAAAAGCGCCGAGCCTCTGGAGCGGGCAGTCAGCGTCGGCACCCCGGCATCATCGAGGCTCCTGGCCACCCGCGAGTCGCCCAGTGCCAGGGCATGCACCTGCCACCCCTGAGCGGCAAGCTCCGGTATAATCCTCGAAGGATACATTTCCAGTCCGCCCCAGCCGTCCGACAGGCAGATGTGCATGACCTTGTGACTCAAGGTGGTCTCCTTTCCGATAGCGGGGCTCGGGAGCCCAAATGACAGCAACGACGGCCTCGGCCGACGCTCGTGCCCCTCGACTGCTGGTGGTACGCAACGACAAGCTTGGCGATTTCATGCTCGCCTGGCCAGCACTCGCCGCCCTCAAGAAGGCCAAGCCCGCCCCTCATGTCAGCGTGCTGGTACCCGCCTATACGGCGCCGATGGCAAGGCTCTGTCCGTGGATCGACGACGTCGTCATCGACACGGGTGAACAGGCGCCGAAGGATGCCCAGCGTGCCCTGCTGGCGACACTGCGCCAGGGCGGTTTCACGGCGATGCTGACGCTCTACTCCACCACCCGCATCGGCTGGCTCGGCCTTCGCTCGGGGATCCCCCTGCGCATGGCGCCAGCCACCAAGTGGGCCCAGCTATTCTACAACCGTCGCGTCACCCAGCGCAGATCCCGTTCGGCCAAGCCTGAATACATCTACAACCTGGAACTGGCCGAGGCCATGATTCAGGCGCTGGGACTCTCGTCAGGACAGCCGTCGCAACAGCACCCCGCGCCCCCCTACTGGCCCCTGGCCCCGCAACAACGTGACGCTCAGCGTAGCGCGCTGGGCCAGGCGCTGGGACTCGACGACACGCGCCCTTGGGTGTTCCTGCACCCGGGCAGCGGCGGCTCGGCGGTCAACCTGACTCCCGAGGCTTACGCCGGGCTTGCACAGGGTATCGATCGGCGCCTGGCCGAGTCGGGTGAGCGTCCGCCCCACTGGATACTTACCGCCGGCCCCGGCGAAGAAGCCGTGGCCGATGCCCTGGTCAAGACGCTGGACGAGGCTGGGCTCAGTGCTTACCGACAGCCGGCCTGCGCAGGGCTCGCCGACTTCGCTCGCAGTCTGGCGGCGGCCGACGCCTTTATCGCGGGTTCCACCGGCCCGCTGCACGTGGCAGGCTGTCTCAACCTGATCACCGTCGGCTTCTACCCGTCCCATCGCTCGGCCACCCCGCTGCGCTGGCAGACCTGCAACGACGCCGATCGGCGACTGGCGTTTCATCCACCGACGGATGCCGCTCACCAGGACATGTCGGCCATCGACCTGGAGGCCGCCGCCGCCGCCACTGCAGCGCGCCTGAGGAAGGTCAACCACCATCGGTCGACGGCATAGCAACAGCGTATAGGCGCATCCCACTCGCCACAGCGTATCGGTTGTTGGCACCAGCACCCCATCAAGCCCTTCGTATAGGCAGGCCCCATGACCCCGATTACCGGCATCATCATTACCCTCAACGAGCAGGACAACGTCGAGGAGGCCATCGCTTCGCTGGCTCCGGTGTGCGACGAGGTGATCGTGGTCGATTCCGGCAGCAGCGATGACACCGTTGCCCTGGCCGAGGCCGCCGGCGCTAGAGTGATCCATCAGCCCTATCTGGGCGATGGTCCGCAGAAGGCCTTCGCCGTCCCTCAGGCGTCACATGACTGGATCCTGGCGCTGGATGCCGACGAGCGCCTGGACGACGACGCCGTGGCGGCGATTCGCGAGCTGTCGCTGGACGACCCGCGCAAGGCCTACCGCTTCAAGCGTCGCAACTTCGCCGGCCGCCACTGGATTCGCGCGGCGGGGTTCTACCCGGACCCGGTGACCCGGCTGTACAACCGCACCACCTCGGGCTATCTGCCCAAGAAGGCGCACTCCTCGGTCCAGGCACCGGAGGTGGTCGACGTGGACGCCCATCTGCGTCACTTCACCTACCGTGACCTGTCCCACTGGATGCAGCGCATCGATCAACTGTCGACCCGCGACGCCTGGGCGATGAAGGAACGTGGTGTCACCCCCTCGTCGACTCGTCCCACGCTACACGCGATGACCGCCATGCTGCGCAAGCTGGTGCTCAAGGGCGGGCTGCTGCAGGGCCAGGATGGCATGACCGTCGCCATCACGACGGCATTCCATGCGTACATGAAGTATGCAAAGCTGAACGAACTGTACGAGAACGAGCGAGCCGATCGCTGATTCGTATCGGTTTCACGGAACGACACCTGGCGCCTCGATCATGCCCCTGCACCGCCCCGCCACTTCGACCTGGCTTCGCTGGGCCGTCCATCTGATTCTCGGCCTGTCCGTGGGCCATGCCCTGGTCATGGTCACCCGGCTGCCCGGCTGGTGCCTGCCGCTGCCGGCACTGGTGTGGTGTGCCCTGGCCGGATGGAAACGCTGGGGCGCGCCACCTCCACCACGACTGCGGGTGCAGGTGATCCCCTGGGCGCTGGCGCCACTGGCCTTCTGGGGCATCTACGTCTACCTGGCCAACAGCTTCGGCCAGGTGGACATGGGCGCGGTCTATTTCCACCTGCAGGCGGGCATTGCCAAGCACGGCGGCAGCGAGCGCAGCGTGGCGGCGATACTGTACACCGCAGCCATGTTGCTGATTCTGGCGGCCTACACCTGGCTGGTGCGAGCCGACTACCGCTGGCAACGCTGGGACCACTGGCTGGCCTTCGTGCTGCTGGTCGCCAATCCGATGTTCTACTCCATGGGCCAGCGCGGCGCGGCGGTGGTCACCGATCCCGGCACCTGGCTGGAGCGTCGCTACGTCGAGCCGGTGATCCTCAAGGCGCCGCCGCAGCCCCCCAACCTGCTGTTGATCTACCTGGAGAGCCTCGAGCGTACCTACGCCGACGAGGCCCGCTTCGGCGACGCCTACGCCGACCTGGCCGCCTTGGAAGCGGATGCGGTGGTGTTCGACAACGTTCGCCAGCTCGACAACACCGGCTGGACCATGGCCGGCATGATCGCCAGCCAGTGCGGCACGCCGCTGATGCCCGCCGGCCTGCTCCACGACAGCCAGTTCGAGCCACTGCACCACGTGGTACCCGGAGTCGCCTGCCTGGGAGATCTGCTCGCGGGGCTTGGCTACCGCCAGACCTTCATGGGCGGCGCCAGCACTGAATTCGCCGGCAAGGGGCTGTTCTACGAAGACCACGCCTACGACCGCGTGCTGGGGCGCGAGCAGCTTGCAGGCCGCCTCGACGACCCGGACTACCTCAATAGCTGGGGCCTCTACGACGACAGTCTGTACGCCATGGCGGAAGAGGAAGCAAAGCGCCTGGATCGTCAGGACGGTCCCTGGAACCTGACCGTGCTCAATCTGACCGCCCACGCCCCGGCGGGCTATCCGGCCAGGGCCTGCCAGGCCAATCAGGGCGAGCACGATGGTGTGGATATCCTGTACGCGGTGAAATGCTCGGCCTGGCTGACCCGCCGGCTGATCCAGCGCCTTGGCGACCAGGGGCTGCTGGAGGACACCCTGGTGGTGATTGCCAGTGACCATCTGACCATGCGTGTCTCGGCCTGGGATCAGCTGATTCAGACGCCTCGCACCAACACCCTGATGATGATGGGCAATGCGCTGACGCCCCAACGCATCTCGACCACCGCCACCACCATGGACACCCTGCCGACGCTGCTGGAGGCGATGGGCTTCACCATCGACTGGCACCGCGCCGGACTGGGCGTCTCGCTGTTCTCGAACGATCCGACCCTGGCCGAACGCTACGGCCTGGAAGCACTCAACGGGTACATGCGTGAAGAAACCGCGCTGCAGCAGCGCTTGTGGCAAGGCCTGGCCCCGGCGTATCGCAACGACGGACAGCCCGACAGCCCGCCCGAGGCGCCCCAGCAGCCTTGACCTTGGCGTCTACCTGCCTGGGCGCCCATATGAAGAGTAGCTGGCGACAGGGCGCCTGGATGACGACCAGGACGGCTGGACAAGGCTTCACAGACGACACCTTGCCCCGGATCACTCGTTGCTGGCGTCGATCCGGTTCGGGGCCTCGTCTGTCAGGATCGCCTCCAGCACGCTGTCCACAGTGATCTGCTTGAGGCAGTTGGTATGCCCGAGCGGGCAATGTCGCTCGAAGCAGGGCGAGCAGGACAAAGCCAGATAGTGAATCCGGGCGTTGTCGGTCAGCGGCGGCGTATAGGCCGGCGACGAGGAGCCATAGATCGCCTGGATACGCGTCCCTACCGCGGCGGCCACATGCATCAACCCGGAGTCATTGGTCACCACCTGACGACAGTCGCCAAGCAGGTCGACGGCATCCTCCAGGCGGGTCTCGCCACACAGGTTGTGGGCATGCTCGAGACCGGTCACGATCTCCTCGCCCGCCGCGTGATCCTTGGGCCCACCCAGCACCCTTACCTCGAACCCTTGAGCAATCAGCTCCCCGGCCAGGCGATGGAAGTAGGCCAGCGGCCACTGCTTGGCGGGGCCATATTCCGCCCCTGGCATCAGGCCAATGGCAGGACGCACGCCGAGTCGATGTTCATCATGCAACCGCGCCAGGTTGATCGCATCCTGACGCAGCCGTGGCTGGGGAATCTCGAAGTCGCCGGCAGCGGCAGCGTCCGCCGGCAGCCCCAGCGAGACGAAGCGCTTGACGGTCTGGTCGAGCACATCGCGCTGCAGCTCACGGCGCTCGTTCAACAGGCCAAAACGGTGTTCCCCGGTGAACCCGGTTCGCCTGGGTATCCGCGCCAGAAAAGGCACCAGTGCCGACTTCCAGGAACGCGGCAGCACGATGGCATGATCGAAGCGTCCCTTGAGCGACCTGGCCAGCCGTCGTCGGGCGGAAAACCCAAAGACGCCGTGTCCGACGGCCAGCTCGACGACCTCGTCGACCTCATCCATGCGCTCGAGGATCGGCCTCGACCAGGCAGGAGCCACCACCGCCAGGGCGGCGGCGCCCTGCTGCTTCAGCGCCTTGAACAACCCCTGGGCCATGACCATGTCACCGACCCAGCTGGGACCGACCACCAGCAGCCGCTGGCCCGCCAGCCGCGGCTGCGCCATGACCGGCGCAGCTTCAGCCATTCAACCACTCCAGGTAGCGGGTCACGCCCTCGGCCACGGTGTGGAATTCCTTGTCGTAGCCGGCCTCGCGCAGCCGCGAGATATCGGCACGGGTGTAGCTCTGGTAGCGCCCCTTGAGCTCTTCCGGGAAGTCGATGTAGTCGATGCGGCCCTTGCCGTAGAAGTCGATGACCGTCTCGCCGATGGTCTTGAACGGCTCGGCGCGGCCGGTACCGAGGTTGTAGATTCCCGACACCTCGGGGTTGTCCAGAAACCACAGATTGACGTCGACCACGTCGCCGACATAGACAAAGTCACGGCTCTGCATGCCCGCGTCGTAGCCGTCCCAGGCGCCGAACAGGCGCAGGTTCTCGCCGGCGCTGATCTGGGTGTGGTGATGGAAGGCCACGCTGGACATCTTGCCCTTGTGCTGCTCGCGGGGGCCGTAGACGTTGAAGTAGCGAAAGCCCACCACCTGGGTCTTGAGTTCGGCCTGGCGCGAGCGCACGTACTGGTCGAACAGCAGCTTGGAGTAGCCGTAGACGTTGAGCGGCTTCTCGTGCTCGGGAGACTCCACGAACACCTCGCTGCCGCCGTAGGTGGCCGCCGACGAGGCGTAGAGGAAGGGAATGCCCTCCTGCTCGCAGAAGTGCAAGAGCTCCTTGGAGTAGGTGAAGTTGTTCTCCAGCATGAAGCGTCCATCCCACTCGGTGGTGTCCGAGCAGGCACCTTCGTGGAAGATCGCCTCGATGGGCGGAAGCTGGTTCAGCTCGCCGCGCATGTGGGCCTTCACCCGGGACAGGAACTCGTCCTTGTCCATGTAGTCCCCGAGGGTCAGATCCGCCAGGTTGACGAACTTGGTGCCGTCCCGCAGGTCATCCACCACCAGGATGTCGGTGCGCCCCCGGTCATTGAGGGCCTTGACCAGATTTGAACCGATGAAGCCGGCTCCGCCTGTCACTACGATCATGGGAAAACCTCTGTTGGCGCTGTGCCTATAACCGAATTGCCTGTGATTGTATACTTGACGGCTCGTGAATTCATGGCCAACGGTGCTTCCCAATGACACAGTCGACGCCAGACGTGGCAACCTTCCAGGGCCTGATCCTCGCCCTGCAACAGTACTGGGCCGAACAGGGCTGCGTGATCATGCAGCCGCTGGACATGGAAGTCGGTGCGGGCACCTTTCACCCGGCCACCTTCCTGCGCTCCATCGGACCCGAAACCTGGAACTCGGCGTACGTTCAGCCGTCTCGCCGTCCCACCGATGGCCGCTACGGCGAAAACCCCAATCGCCTGCAGCACTACTACCAGTTCCAGGTGGTCATGAAGCCCTCCCCGGCCAACCTCCAGGAACTGTATCTGGGGTCGCTTGAGCGTCTCGGCATCGACCCGCTGGTCCATGACATCCGCTTCGTCGAAGACAACTGGGAGTCACCGACCCTGGGTGCCTGGGGACTCGGCTGGGAGGTCTGGCTCAACGGCATGGAGGTGACCCAGTTCACCTACTTCCAGCAGGCCGGCGGCATCGAGTGTTTCCCGGTCACCGGTGAGCTGACCTACGGCCTCGAGCGCATCGCCATGTACCTTCAGGACGTGGACAGCGTCTACGACCTGGTATGGACCATCGCGCCCGACGGCTCCCGCGTTACCTACGGTGACGTCTACCTGCAGAACGAGCGCGAGCAGTCCACCTACAACTTCGAGCATGCCGACGTGGACGCCCTGTTCGGCAACTTCGACCACCAGGAAAGCGAGTGCCAGAAGCTGCTCGCCGCCAACCTGCCGCTGCCGGCCTACGAGCAGGTACTCAAGGCCTCCCACACCTTCAATATGCTCGACGCCCGCCACGCCATCTCGGTCACCGAACGCCAGCGCTATATCCTGCGCGTGCGCACCATGGCCCGCGACGTGGCCCACGCCTACTACGCCTCACGCAAGGCGGCCGGTTTCCCGCTGGCCCCGGAAGCGCTGCGACGTGAACTTCTCGACGACGAACCCCTTGCCGCACAGGGAGACGCATAAGCATGGCCGCCCACACCCTCTTGCTTGAACTCGGCGTGGAAGAACTTCCGCCGGGAGCCATCGACACTCTCTCCGACGCCTTCGCCGAGGGCGTGCGTCGCGGCCTCGCCGATGCCGGCGTCGACTTCCAGGGCGTCACCGCCTACGCCTCCCCCCGCCGGCTGGCGGTACGGGTCGAGGCACTGGCCGACAAACAGCCCGACCGCGACGTCGAAAAACGCGGCCCTGCCCTGGCGGCAGCCTTCAAGGATGGCGAGCCAACCAAGGCAGCCCAGGGCTTTGCTCGCTCCTGCGGCGTCAGCGTCGATGAACTGATCCATCTGGAGACCGACAAGGGCACCTGGCTCGGCTACCGCGAACAGCAACAGGGCGAGGCCACCGTCGCCCTGCTGCCCGCCATCATCGACAAGGCTGTGGCGGCCCTGCCGGTGCCCAAGAACATGCGCTGGGGCGCTTCCCGCATCGAGTTCTCCCGCCCGGTTCACTGGCTGGTGGCGCTCTACGGCGACCAGATCGTACCCGCCACGGTGCTGGGCCTTGAGGCCGGCCGCGAGACCCGCGGACACCGCTTCCACGCCCCCGAGGCCATCGCCCTGAAACATGCCGACGACTACCTCGGTGCCCTGGAGGATGCCTGGGTGCTGGCCGATCGCAGCAAGCGTCGCGAGCGCATTCGCGAACAGGTACTGGCCGAGGCAGAACTGCTCGAAGCCACCGCCGTCATCGACGAGGACCTGCTGGAAGAAGTCAGCGGTCTGGTCGAGTGGCCGGTGGCGCTGACCGGCAGCTTCGACGAGCGTTTCCTCGAGGTGCCGGCGGAATGCCTGATCTCGTCGATGAAGGCCAACCAGAAGTACTTCCACCTGCTGGATGCGGACGGCAAGCTCAAGCCCGCCTTCATTACCGTGTCCAATATCGACAGCCGCGAGCCGGACAAGGTCATCGCCGGCAACGAGAAGGTGATTCGCCCTCGTCTGGCCGATGCCGCCTTCTTCTACGAGACCGACCGCAAGCGCCCGCTCGCCGAGCGCATCGAGGGCCTCTCCAGCGTGGTGTTCCAGAAGCAGCTCGGGACCCTCGCCGACAAGGCCAGACGCAGTGCCAACGTGGCCGCACACATCGCCAGCCGGACCGGCGGTGACGAGTCCCGCGCTCGCCGTGCTGCGGCCCTGGCCAAGTGTGATCTGGTCACCGAAATGGTGCTCGAGTTCCCGGAGCTTCAGGGCATCATGGGGCGCTACTACGCCGAGCACGATGGCGAAGACGCCGAGGTCGCACGCGCGCTGGAAGAACAGTACCTGCCGCGGTTTGCCAGCGACGCCATCCCCCAGACCCTGACCGGTCAGGCGCTGGCCATCGCCGATCGCCTGGATACCATCACCGGGATCTTCGGCATCGGCCAGCGCCCCAGCGGTACCAAGGACCCCTTCGCCCTGCGCCGCGCTTCCATCGGCGTGCTCAATATCCTGGTCAAGGGTGAGCTGGATCTGGACCTGCGCGAGCTGCTCGAGCTGGCCGTGGCCCAGCATGAGGCGCTGCCCAAGGCAGACGGCCTGGTCGATGACGTCCTTGGCTACATGCTCGATCGCTTCCGTGCCTGGGCCCAGGACGAAGGGATCGGTGCCGAGGTTTACCTGGCGGTACGTGCACGCCCGGTGACCCGCCCGCTGGACTTCGCCCGTCGCCTGCGCGCCGTGGCGCAGTTCGCCACGCGTGATGAAGCCGCCGCCCTGGCCGCCGCCAACAAGCGTGTCGGCAACATCCTGTCCAAGCAGGATCACGATGGACGCACCGAGGTCGACGAGAGCCTGCTCTCCGAGGACGCCGAGAAGGCCCTCAAGAACGCCGTGGCAGCTTGCCAGGAGCAGGTCGCTCCGCTGTTCCAGCAAGCCCGCTACAGCGACGCTCTGGACGTGCTGGCAAGCCTTCGGGCACCGGTGGATGCCTTCTTTGACCAGGTGATGGTCATGGCCGAAGACGAAGCCGTTCGTGCCAATCGTCTGGCCCTGCTGGCAAGCCTCCAGGCGCTGTTCCTCGAAGTAGCGGATATCGCCGAACTGCAGCAGTAATCCTGCCCCTGGTGGCAACGAGGCCGGCCCCGCAAGGGGCCGGCCTTTTTTATATCGACAGGCTGAGCCCGCCCGGCACGCCACCCCACGGCCCCAAACCTTCTGAACCCTTCATAGGGGATACCACAGCCGCTACGAACGCAGGAGTGAGCCAATGGGATGTGCCAGGAGAGTCAAACCTGGCGATGCAGAGTGTGGCACTCGCCACCGACGTTTCACGTGGAACATTGCCCAGATAGAAAGCGCCGGCGGCGACAATGTTTCACGTGGAACATACAGGAGTACAAGCAAGGGCAGGCTCTCGTGTTTCACGTGAAACCCACCCCGCTTGATGTACCTCCAGTACGCCGCCTGGAGCTTGTACCCCGACGCGAGCCCTGAGCCTCACGACCGCTGCTTTTCTTGGCGCCCCGACTCCGCCGCTCTACTCAGTGCCCCGCCTCTGCCGCTTTACTCTGCGCCCCGCCTCCACCGCCTTACTCAGCGCCCCGCCTCCGCCGCTTTACTCAGCGATACGTTCCGCCAGCCGCTGATCCATGATCACTACCGTCTTGCCCAGTTCGAGATCAATGTCCTGCGGGTCAGTTGCCGACAGGCCCACGCTCGGGCGACGCTCGCCTATGGTGCCCGAACGCAAGCCACTGCTCACGGCGCCGTTGGCGAGCCACTCAGGCAAGTCGTCAGCCCTCAGACGACGTCCGATAGCGGGCCTGAGTCCGTGGCGATCCATATAGCGGAGCATGGCCTCCAGATCGTCACGGCTGCCGACGCTGATCCCTTCCAGATGCAGCAACTTGCGAATCGCCGGTCCCACCAGATCACCCTCGACACGACCACTCTCGAGAAAGCCCACCAGGGCGACATGCCCATTGGTAGCCATTGACGGCAGAATGGCATCGACCAGAAACTGCCCGCCCACCACATCGATGGCACGCCCTACGCCCACGGACTCGGTGATGGCCATCACCTGGGACGCCACGTCGGCCGCCCCGCCCTCCCGACCGATCACCGCTACCGCGCCTAAATCCCTGAGCCGTGATGCCAGAGCGGGTCGCGACGTCACCACGATAGGCCGAGCACCGGCCGCCGCCGCCATCTGCAGGGCCTGCAGCGACACGTTGCCGGTTCCCGCCAACAGCAGGTAACGGCCCTGCAGCTCATCCAGGTCGCCAAGCGACTTCCAGGCCGTGACGCCGGAGATCGCCAATGCAGCGGCTTCCTCGAGCCGCCAGCCAGATGGCACGGCAACCAGCGCACGACGGGGAACGATGACCTCCTCCGACAACCAGCCATCACCAGGACCGCCCAGCTTTGAGGCGTGGTAGGACTCCCTGAAAGCACCAGATATCCAATCGATGGTGTAGTGGCCGAGCACCGGTTGTCCCACCTCGAGATCAACGACATCCCTTCCCGTTTCCAGCACCACCCCAGAGCCTTCAGACAGCGGCACGAAGGGGCGTGGCATCTGCGGCAGATAGCTGCCGTCCTGCAGCGCCCTGTCACGGTAGTTCAGCCCCACCGCAGCGACCCTGACACGCACTTCTTCGCTGGCCAGGTCACGACGTGCTACCTGGTATTCATGAATTCCTTCAGGCCCCACCCTGTCAGAGCGGAATTGACGAAAGTGACGTAGCGATACCAATGGGCGTAGACGAGCTTCCAGTAACATGGGAACAACCTCCTCGTTGGTCTTCCCCTATCCTGGCCCGTCCGAGACCAGCGCAGTAGCGAAGCTCACGGAGTACTGTCTTGCGCTAGACTCAACAATGAAGCCCCGAGTCAGAGCCGTCTCTCGCCGCACCGGCGCCCATCGACCCTGGCCCCATAGCGACTCGTGCAATGACCAACCCCTGCCTCTGGACGAGAGTGCACCATGCCATCCCATCACGACACACTGGTCGCTGGACTGCTTGCCCTGGTTGAAGTGGCAAGATATGGCTCACTGCGCGCGGCCGGCGAACAGCTCAACCTCACCAGCGTCGCGGTCAGCCGTCGCCTCGATGCGCTGGAGTCTCGGCTCGGGACGAAGCTGTTGCACCGGACCACCCGTGAGGTTTCCCTGACCCTTGCGGGCCGCACCTACCTGGAACGCGCCGTCCCTGCTCTACGGTTACTCGACAGGGCGGCGGATACCTTGCAGAACATCAGTGACCGACCGCGAGGACTGATCCGCCTATCATTACCGGTCAATTTCGGCCGAATCCATATTGCGCCCTACCTCCCCGAATTTCTCGATCGCCATCCAGACATTGAAGTGGACGCCGACTTCGACGATCGCTTTGTCGATATCGCCTCGTCCGGGCACGATCTGGCAGTGCGAGTCGGGGTGCTCGAAAACTCTCGCTTGGTCGCCCATCCCTTGGCCGCAGATCAGCGCATGCTAGTGGCGTCGAAGGTCTACCTTCAACGCCACGGCATACCACGTCACCCATTGGACCTCCTGCATCACAACTGCCTTCACTACACACGTTTCCAGGGTATTCAGCGCTGGCCACTTCGCCGTGGCGACGAGATTCACAACGTGCCGGTCAGCGGAAGCTACAGAGCGAACTATGGGCACGCACTGGTGATCGCGGCAGAGGCAGGTATCGGCATCCTTCATACCTCCCGTTCCATCGTCGGGGCCTCGCTGGAAGCCGGCAGGTTGCTCCCGGTGATCGAGGACTGGTCGCTGCCGGACATCAGCATCCACGCGCTGCTTCCAGGACGGGATCCTCCAATGCGGGTACGAGCATTGCTCGATCACCTGAAGGACTCGATACCCACAGCACTGACGACAGCCGGCGCGACAGACTTGCACACCGACACTACGTCGCCACCACTTTTGGACTAGGCGCTGTCCGAAAAGTCGACGAGCGAAGGTTAGACAAGGCAAAAATCGGTGAGAAAGCGCAGTTTACGGGGTGTAAATGAGCATTTTGATCCGATTTTTAACGCCGTATTACCGAGCGCAGGCACTTTTCAGACAAGCCCTAGGGTGTTGCCAGCGACAGCTAAGGGGGCAGGGATCGCAGCGATCCGTGTCTCACTGAGTACGGTAGAACCTGGGATAGTGGTCGCTGGAATGGGCTTGCATGACACCCTTGCATGAGTCCCTTGCTACGCCCCCGACATGGGGGGAATAGCACGAGCTTCCACTGCAAAGGGTAAGACAGGCAGCAACAGCGGCGGGGTTGGTAAAAACTGCGACCTGGGCCACAGACACGGCCTCGTCAGCACCTGATTGTTTCACGTGAAACATGCCCCTACACTGGGTCGATTACGTGACAGCAACCACCCTTACCCATCGCATAGACCAGGTAGACCCATGGCCCCACGACTCGTCATTCTCGACCGTGACGGAGTGATCAATCAGGACTCCGACAACTACATCAAGTCGCTCGCCGAGTGGGTCCCCTACCCCAGCGCCATCACCGCCATCGCCCGTTTGTCCCAACAGGGCTGGACCGTCGCTGTTGCCACCAACCAGTCAGGCATCGCGCGAGGCTACTACGATGAGGCGACGCTGGAGTCCATGCACACCAGGATGCTGAGTCTGGTGGAGGCCGAAGGCGGTCGAATCGAGCATATCGCCTACTGCCCTCACATTAGCGAGGATCGCTGTGATTGCCGCAAGCCCTTGCCCGGTCTGCTCCGCCAGATTCAGGATGCGCTTGCACTCGACAGCCTGGAAGGCGCCTGGATGGTGGGCGACAGCTACCGGGATCTCGAGGCAGGCGCTGCCATGGGCTGCCGCCTTGCATTGGTGCGTACCGGCAAGGGCGAGCGCACACTAGCCAAGCATCCAGAACTTGGTCGGACCGACAGCGAGGCAGAGGTCCATGACGATCTCGCTGGTTTTGTCGACCAACTGCTGCAAGGAAACCTGGATACCTGAAAGCACCCTGCATCAGGCTCGCCCCC
>NZ_JASHIT010000061.1:0-21553 GCF_030733595.1 Halomonas sp. MMSF_3323
CGATTTCTCGTTGCCCGTCAAGTGGAGAATTTTTCGAAGACTTGAAAAAGCCTTTTCAAAACAATCACTTTTACCACCCTTAACCGCCTGTGACGTTTGCTCGTCGCCGGCAGCGGATGCGTACTTTACGCATCCCCTCCGCCCTTGGCAATACCCTTATGCAAAAAAGTTCATCGAGCTGTCTTCGGGGCGTCATCGACAGCGGTTCAGGCTTCAGTCGCGACCTGGAGCAGGGCCTTACAGCGAGACGGTGCGCTCTTCCGATACGCCCCCTTGAGCAGTCGGCTGACTCGCGCGGTCCAGCAACTCCAGTATGGAGTGATAGGTAAGACCGGAGTGCTGGGTCATGCCCATCTCGCAGGTTCTCGAATTGGAGACACCAAAGTCACAGCCCGCCACCTGCCCCGACAGATCGCGCAGCGATGAAGCCGTCAGTTCCGGTACGCGCAAGCCCTTGTCGCCGGCAAATCCGCAGCAACTGATACCATCCGGCACCACCACCTCCCTGGCACACGCACGCGCCAGCTCCACGAAGGAGTCGGTCAGCCCCTTGCGATGGCTGGAGCAGGTCACGTGCACCGCCACCTTGCAGTCCAGCGGCGTCACCTCCAGGCGCGGCAACAGGTGGTCATGGGCGAAGGCCACCGGCTCCTGCACCTTCAAGCGCTCATCCAGATGCCCCTCGACCTGCAAGCTGCAAGGACTGGTATCGAACAGCACCGGGAAACGACCGTTCTGGCTCGCGACCAGCAACTCCCGGTTGAGTTCGCGCGCCTTGTGCGTCGCCTCGTTATCCATCCCCTTGGAGGAAAACGCCATCCCGCAACACAGGTGGCCTGGCATTTCGGGAATGATGACGTCATACCCGGCTCTGTCGAGCAGACTCAGTACGATCTCCATCACCGCACGCGCCGAGTCGTCCCGCTTGTCGGCGCCAAACACCCGAGTGGCGCAGGAAGGGAAGTACACCACCGAATCGCGCGGCCCCTCGGTGGACGATGCGCCCGCCGATGGCCGCGACGACTTGAGCACCCGAATCGGGGCGGCGGCGGGTATCGCCGGTATCCACTGTGGGACACGCTTGCCGCTGGCCTTGTGAACACCCTGACTGGCTCGGGCCATCAAAGCGTCGCCGATGATCCCACGCCCCAGGCTGGCCGCACGCAGGCCGCCCCGGGCAATCTTGGTAGCCCCGGAGAAGTGACGCCCGATTCGCCTTGCCAATTCCTGCTTGCCGACATGACGTTCCTGGCGCATGGCGAGCACCATCTCGCCGGTATTGATACCGACCGGGCAGCGCGTCCCGCACATGCCATCGGCGGCGCAGGTGACATCGATATCGTAAAGCGCACTCTGCTCGAAGGCATCGCGACGCTCTCGCTCTTCATCGCTCAACTCATCCAGGGCTGCCAGGCGAGCTCGCTCGCGGGTCAGCACGATGCGCTGGCGAGGCGTCAGCGTCAGCTCGCGTGAAGGACACACGGCTTCGCAGAAGCCACACTCGATGCAGCGATCGACGATAGGGTCGGCCTCGGGCAATGGCTTCAGATTTTCGAGGTGCAGCGTCGGGTTGCGCGTCAGCATCACATCGGGGTTGAGCAGATGGCCCGGATCGAACAACGCCTTGATCTGCCACATCAGAGCATAGGCCTCTTCGCCCCACTCCAGCTCCACAAAGGGTGCCATGTTGCGGCCGGTGCCGTGCTCGGCCTTGAGCGAGCCACCGAAGTCCACGGCTACCAACTGGGCCACGTCGGCCATCAGCGCCTGGTAGCGCTCCTTCTCCCCTGGACGCTCAAAGCCCTGAGGGAAGACGAAGTGCAGATTGCCTTCCAGGGCGTGACCAAACAGCAGGGCGTCGTCGTAGCCATGGCGCTTGAACGCCTCGGTCAGGGCGGCGACACCCTCCTCCAGCCGTTCGATGGGAAAGGCCACGTCCTCGATCACCACGGTAGTTCCGAGATCACGCACAGCACCGACGGCGGGGAACAGTCCCTTGCGTACCTTCCAGTAGAGCGCGTAGCTGACCGGGTCTTCGGTGAAGGCGATGGGCTCGAGGGTGGTGATGCCTTCCAGCGCCTGGCCGACCTCCTCGATACGCGCCTCCAGCCGAGGCCCATCCTCCTCGCGGACATCCACCAGCAATGCCGTGGCGCCGTCCGGTAGCTCACGCAGCTGCTCCGGCATGCCCGGCTGCCGCTCCACCGAACGCAGCCCCGCACGATCCATCAGCTCCACCGCCGCCACGCCGGTGCCACGCAAGGCGATGGTGGCACGGCAGGCGCTGCCGAGATCCGGGAAGAAGATCAGGGCGGCGGCCTTGCGTGGCGGCTCCGGCACCGACTGATAGGTAATCCGCGTGATACAGCCCAGGGTACCCTCGGAGCCGATCATCAGGTGGGCCAGGATATCCACACCGTCACGGAAATCCACCAGACTGTTGAGAGCGTAGCCGGTGGTGTTTTTCAGGCGATACTTGTGGCGAATGCGCTTGGCCAGCTCGAGATCGGTGCGCACATTGGTCGACAGTCGCTCCAGCCCATCGAGCAGGGCCGCATGGCTTTGACGAAAGGCTGCCACGCTGTCGGCATCGGCGGTATCCAGTACCGTGCCATCGAGCAGCACCATGCGCAGGCTGTCCAGGGTCCGATAAGTATTCTGGGCGGTGCCACAGCACATGCCCGATGCATTGTTGGCGGCGATGCCGCCGATCATGCAACTGGCGATGGACGCCGGGTCCGGCCCGATCTTGCGCCCAAAGGGCGCCAGCAGCTCGTTGGCCCTGGCCCCGATGACACCGGGCTGCAGGTCAATTCTGGCACCGTCATCAAGCACCCTGGCATCGCGCCAGCCGCGCCCCAGCTGGATCAGCACCCCATCGGTGATGGCCTGACCGGACAGCGAGGTACCTGCGGCGCGGAAGGTCATCGGCCAGTTGCCCTCGCGGCAGGCGCCAATGACTTCGACAAGCTCCTGTTCGGTCTCCGGCCTTACCACCAGGCTTGGCACCAGCCGATAGAAGCTGGCATCGGTACCGTAGGCCAGCCGGCGCAGCGGATCCTGGACCAATCGCTCGGTGGGCAGGCGTTCGGTCAGCATCGCCGTCAACTCGTCGATGGAAATGCTGGGCTTGGTGGTGGTGATGGCCGTCATGGTGCGCTCCCTGTCTGATTATTCGCTATTGCAGCCGTTCAGATACTAAAACGCCACTCCGAAGAGTGGCGTTTGGCGCTAGGGGTTAGCCCCTGACGTCGATCTGGACGATGCCGCCGCCCCCGCCATAGCCGCTGACGGTAACGTCATAGACACCTGGCTCCAGACGGGTTTCGATCAGCGACCCGAGTTGGGTACTGCCACCGTCATCGTCCTGGAAGAAGACACCCTCACCCTCGAGCTCCAACAGCGTATCCACGGCGTCGGACTGAGTCTCGATGCTGATGACGCCAGCCTCTTCGACCACCAGCTGGTAGTTGAGCCTGCCGCTGGCATCGAGCTGACCGTAAAGGGTCTCGCCGGTGTGAATCTCACCCTCGGAGCGCAGTTCGCCGCTGAAGGGCGTCTGCGACAGGCTCAGCGAGTAGGTGCCGGAGCCACTGAAGCTTCGCGCATCGACACTGTAGGTACCAGCCTCGAGGATCGCGCTGATGCGCGAATTGGTACCCGAGCCACCATCGTCATCGCTGGTGTCGATTCCTTCGCCGCGCAGGCCAAGCATGGCGTCGAAGGCGCTGGAGTTCATCTCCAGGGTCACCTCTGCGGCATCTTCCAGGGTGAAGCTGTATTGATTGACACCGCTGGCCCCCACCATGCCGCGCACCGTCTCTCCCTGCTGCAGCTCACCGCTGTTGCGCATTTCGCCATCGAAGGCAGTGACGTCGGTCTCCAGTCGGAACATGCCGGAAGCGACACCCGAGTAGCTCGCCACCTCGATGCGATAGCTGCCGGGCTCGAGCACCTCGCTCAGCCGCGAATTGGTACCACCGCCGCCGTCATCGTCGCTGAGCGACACACCGTTGCCCTCGAGATAGAGCTGGGTGTCGAAGGCAGAGGAAGACAGTGCAATCGTCACCTCGGAGGGCTGCTCGATGTCCAGGGTGTAGGCGTTAGGTTGAAACCCGCCGGCCATGCCCTGCACAGACTCACCTGGCTCGATGGCCCCTTCGTTCTTCAATTCGCCATCGAAGGGAGAGGTCGAAAGCTCCAGCGAATAGCCGCCGGACTCGCCCCCGTAGCCGCTGACCACCACCCGGTAGTCGCCCGGCATCAGCACGCTGTCGAGATGAGAGTCGGTACCGCTGCCCGAATCATCGACCTCGATATTGGTCTGGCCGCCGCGTACCCGCAGCACGGTGTCGAAATCGCTGGAGGCGAGCGCCAGATTGACGCTGGTGGGCTCGTCGATCTTGAGGCTGTAGGTGTTGCTGGAGGAGGCGTCGGCCAGGGTACCGGTGATGCTGTCACCGGCGCGCAGCGGTCCGGCATTACGCTCGCCGCTGGAAAGATCGGCTTGCTGCATCGACAGACGATAGCCGTCACCGACGCTGACGAAGTCATCCTGGCATTCCACGTCCACGCGTTCCTTGACCGGCTGACCTGGCGTCACACGCACCTCATAGTCACCAGGATCGAGGAAGGTCTTCAGAGTCTGCTGGTCATCACCGCAGCGCGCGGCCTTATGCTCGACACCATTGCCACTGAGCACCAGCGATGCGTCAGACGCACCGGCCAGCACCAGAGAGACCTGGCGAGCCTGCTCGAGCGAGAAGCTGTAGCTCGCCGCCTCGCCTCCCAGCGCCCCGACGACGTCCTGGTCGTCGCCCAGCGTCTCGGATGCCTGGGCCTCAGTCGGCTTCAGCGAGTAGGGGCCAAAGCCTGCCATGTCGTCGCTGCTGACGACCACCAGCGAGCACCCCTCGGCGGAAGACAGCAACAGCGATGCCGGCGCCTCCTGGGTGCTGCTCGCACCTCCCTGCCACTTGCCGTCTTCGGAATACACCGAGAGGCTGGCGGCAAAGGGTGAATCGAGCCGGTACAGCACACCAGATTCGGCCTCGCCGCAGACCCAGCGACGGTCGTGGCGCGAGCCATCCTTGAGGTTGATCCCGCTTTGCGAGGTCAATTCGCCCTCAATCGCTTCGCCCAGCGCAACATCCGGCGCCTCGACAAACCGCCCGCCCTGGCTACCGCCGTCGTCCTGGCATCCGCTCAGCAAGACCGCCATGGACACCCCGCTGATCACCAGCAAAGGGGAAATGGCCTTGCAAAGTGGGCGTTTCGACCCCGGACACTGCTGCTTGGACATGCCTGCCTCCATCAGTTGAATTTCGCTTCCTGCGCCGACAACAGAACATCGTCGGGAACGCACACTATAGCCAACTTGCATGACGCGCGTCAGGACGCAAACCACTCCGATGTCGCAGGTGTCGCACGCGAGCACGGTGAATCAGGCGTCGCGCAGGATGACCACCAGTTCTCTTGGACCGTGTACGCCGTAAGCCAGCGTCTGCTCGATATCCGAGGTCTTGCTCGGCCCCGAGATCAGCAGCGCATTGGTCGGCATGGCGCTCGCCCAGCCTTGCCCGGTGACGACATCGAAGAAGGTGTCTTCGACGCTGTCGGCATCGAGCACGGCGATATGCACAGGCGGCACCAGGCTCAGCAGACGCGGTTCATCCGGGGTCGGCCACAGCCACAGACTGCCGGTCTCGGCGATGGCGCCACGGGTGGACGTAAGGCCAGCCTCGACGCCGTCGAACAGCTCATGCTTCCAGCCCTCGATGTCACGGTCGGCGTCGACCAGCTCGACCTCATGATCCGCCAGGGCCTCACGGGCCTGCTGCGCTACCGGATGCTCCCGGCCCAGCGCCAGGCGCTTGACGCCTTTGTCCGCCAGCACCCTGGCGAGGGTCTCGGTCCAGCCGGCAGAGTCACAGTGAATCACCTCGCCATGCACCGAGGAGATCCAGTGCTCGAAGCGCTCGAGTCGTTCGTGGCGCGACCACTGGCGCCCGGTGACCACGCCGAAGTCGCTGTCGGGGGCCGACAGCGGTCCGCCCTGGCGATCGCGCAGGCGACCCAGAATGTTGTCTCTGGCACTCATTCGCCCTTCTCCTTGCGATGACGCTTGATCAGCGTGTGAAGTGACGTCTTGGCCGGCTTCGGGGCGCTGCGGTACTGCGTCCAAGGCCCCAGGTGGGACGGCGCCAGCGCACGGAAGCTGCCGGCGACCAGGGTAGCGCCTCGCCAGGCTCCGGGATGGGTAGCCAGCCACTGCCAGCTCTTCCATGCGGCGACCTCCTTGCGCGAGCGCTTGACCCCGGCACCGGGCACATTGCCGACGCCGTCGCCCACGGCCTCACGCCGCAGACGCACCAGCAGGTCCGGAATCGGGATCTTGACCGGGCACACCTCACCGCAGGCGCCGCACAGGCTCGACGCCGACGGTAGATCCTTGGTCGCTTCAAGCCCCATGAGGTGCGGCATCAGGATGGCGCCGATCGGCCCCGGGTAGGTGGTGCCGTAGGTGTGACCGCCGACCCGGGTGTACACCGGGCAGTGGTTCATGCAAGCGCCGCAACGGATGCAGCGCAGGGTGTCGAGCAGTTCATCGTCCTGGTAGACCCGCGAGCGACCGCTGTCGACCAGCACCAGATGCACCTCTTCGGGACCGTCGTGTTCGTCGGCCTTGCGTGGCGAGCTGATCATGTTGAAGTAGGTGGTCACGTGCTGGCCGGTGGCAGAGCGCGTCAGCAGGGCGTAGAGCGGCGGCACGTCGGCCAGGTGCTCGACCACCTTCTCGATGCCGGTCACGGCGATGTGCACCGGCGGCGCGGTGGTGGTCAGGCGCCCGTTGCCCTCGTTCTCCACCAGGCACAGGGTACCGGTCTCGGCCACCGCGAAATTGACCCCGGACACCCCGACATCCGCCGTCATGAAACGCTCGCGCAGCTGGGCCCTGGCCGCTGCGGTCATCGCGTCCACGTCGGTGGTGCGCTCGGTCCCGGTGCGCTCGTGCATGATGTCGGAGATTTCGCCAGTATTGAGGTGAATCGCCGGCATGATGATATGAGACGGCGTCTGCTCGTTGAGCTGCACCAGGTACTCGCCCAGATCCGACTCCAGGGCATCGATGCCAGCCTTCTCCAGGTGGGCGTTCAGGTGCATTTCCTCGGACACCATGGACTTGCCCTTGATCACCGAGGACGCACCATGACGCTGACAGACCTCGGTGATCAGCTCGCAGGCCTGCTCGCCATTCTCGGCCCAGTGCACGCGGATGCCATTGGCCTCGCAGTTGGCCTCGAGCTGCTCCAGCAGGTCGGGCAGCTTCGACAGCGCACGTAGCCGGATATTGGCCCCCAGCTCACGCAGGGTCTCCAGGTCCCAGTCGTCGAAGGCCTTGCGACGCTTGCCCATCAGGCCGTCCATCGCCTTGCGGAAGTTGGCACGGATCTGCGGATTCTCCAGCGCCTCGTGGGCCTGGCGATGGAACGCCTCGGGAGTAAAGGTCTGAACAGGCTGGCTCATGAGGTCCTCCGCCACAGATAGGAAGCGATGTGCTCGCCTTCGAGCGTGCTGTCGCGGTGGGCCAGACGCCCGGCGATGTTCATCAGACAGCCACAGTCGGAGGTCACGAAACGCTCGGCGCCGGCGGCTTCGATGGCACGACTCTTGTCTTCGACCATGGCACCGGACACCTCCGGATGGCGCACCGCAAAGGTCCCGCCGAATCCACAGCATTCGCTGGCCCGCTCCTGCTCCACCAGCTCGACCTGGCCGAGCTTGGCCAGCAGCGCGGGGCCGGTCTCGGCGAGGCCCATTTCGCGACGGGCGCTGCACGAGGTATGCATGGCGACCTTCTCCGGCGCGCCTCGATCCTCAAGCGTCAGGTGGCAGACGTGCACCAGGAATTCGGTCAGTTCGAACACCCGATCAGCGACCTCCCTGGCCCTTGCCTCCTCGGGGGTGCCGGCAAACAGCGAGGGATAGTGGGTACGCATCATGCCGCCGCAGGAGCCGGACGGCACGATGATCGGCCAGGGCTCGGGGAACAGATCGAGCTGGGCCCTGGCCACCGCCCTGGCCTCGGTGTGATAGCCCGAGGTGTAGGCAGGCTGGCCGCAGCAGGTCTGGTCGTCGGGGAAGATCACCTCGATCCCTTCCCGCTCGAGCAGCCGAACGGCATCGAGGCCAGCCTCGGGATAGAGCATGTCGATCAGACAGGTTCCGAACAGGTAGACCTTGTCGGGGCGAGGGGGATAAAGCTTGACGGCGGTCATCGCGGGGTCCTCAGGGTCAGGCACGGCAGGACGTTGTCGTTGTTCCCGGTATCAATAGCGGCACAACAGAGGCGAGCAGGCTACCGCTGCACGCCTCGTCTGGACCGCCGGAACCGAGGCCCCCGGAGCATCATCGGTCTTGCCAACGACCGCCAGGGATAGAGTTGGAGTAAATTGGTAAAACCAATTGACAACGCCGAATCTAGGCACAGTAGGTTCGCTCTTCCAGAGTGTCAAACCAGACGCCGATTTTTGCTCGGACTTTGCGCTATACTTTGGTCTATGTCTCGATGGCCGTGAACGTAACAGGTTGATAATCCGGGAAGAACGAGGATCAGAATAGGCAACAGGACAACCTCGTCTATTGGTAATACCAATTAGTTGTCGTTACACTGGCGGCCTCGTTCCCACGTCGATGATAAACCGCCATGGCCTACCAGCCCGTGCGCCAGCCTCGCCTGGCCGATGTGATCACCGAGCGCCTCGAGGCGCTGATTCTGGAAGGCAGCCTGACCCCCGGCCAGCGCCTGCCCCCCGAACGCGAACTGGCCGAGCGCTTCGGCGTCTCGCGCCCGTCGTTGCGCGAAGCGATCCAGAAACTGGCCGCCCGCGGCCTGCTGGTCAGCCGCCAGGGCGGTGGCACCTATATCACCGAGGCCCTCAACAGCGGCTACAGCGACCCGCTGCTGGAGATGCTGTCTCGCCACGGCGAGTTCCACCTGGACCTGCTCGAATTCCGTGACGCCATGGAAGGCCTGTCAGCCTACTATGCGGCGCTACGCTCGACACCCACCGACAGGGCGCTGTTGATTCAGCGCTTCGAAGAGCTCGAGACGTCCTTTCTCGGCGAGGACCCCCAGGGTGAGGCCAAGGCCGACGCCGCCTTCCACCTGGCGATCGCCGAGTCCGCCCACAACGTCCTGTTGCTACACACCATTCGCGGCATCTTCCACCTGCTGGAACGCAGCATCGTCGACAATCTCGCCCATCTGTTCGAGAAGCCGGAGGCACGCCCCCGCCTGATGCAGCAGCACCGGGCACTGCTCGACGCTATCCTCGAGGGGCGCGCCGAAGACGCCCAGGCGCTGGCCCACGAACACCTGGTCTACGTCGAAGAGGGTCTGCTCGAGATGGAGCGCGCCGAGACCCGCTCGCAGCGAGCGCTGCGGCGTGCCCAGGTCATGCCGCCGCGCCGGTCGCGCTAGTCGATGCGACGCTGGTCACGCTGGCTGAATCGCCGCACCCTGGCGCTGGCGCTGGCGCTGGGTCTCGCCCTGGTGCTTTGGCAGAGCGCCACCCTGGCCCGTGAGCAGGCGCTGGCCTCGCTCAAGCGTGATGCCGATACCGAACTCCGGCTTTCCGCCACTGGCCTGACCGGTTACCTGTCACGCCACGAATACCTGCCGGAACTGCTCGCCACCCGGGAAACCGTCAAGCGATACCTGAGCGCCCCGGACGGCCAGGACGTGATGCCACTCAACCGACTGCTCAACCGCTTCCGCAGTACCACCGGCGTCTCCGATATCTACCTGCTCGACGCCGAGGGCACCACCCTGGCGGCCAGCAACTGGCACCGCCCCGACAACTTCATCGGCCAGAACTATCGTTTTCGCCCCTACTACCAGGACGCCATCGCCGGGCACTACGGCCGCTTCCACGGCCTCGGCGTGGTATCGATGGATCGCGGCTACTACTTCTCGGCGCCGGTCTGGCTCGACGAGGTCAATCCCGACGCCACCCCGGCCGGGGTCATGGTGGTCAAGGTCCGCGTCGATACGCTGGAGGCGAGCTGGCAGAGTCCGGGGACCAGCCTGCTGGTGGTGGACCAGAACGGTATCGTGTTCATGGCCAGCCAACCCGAGCTACGCCTGACCTCTCTCACCCCGCTGGCGCCACCGCGCCTGGCCGAGCTGCGCGACTCGCGGCGTTACGCCGATGAAGCGCTGAAGCCGAGCGGCCTCGAGGTCGTCGATCACCTCGCCAACGACGCCAGACTGGTGGGCTTCGACAGCGGCCCGCTGGCGTCCGGGCACTACCTTGGCGTCACTCGGAACTTTCCCACCCTGGGCTGGCAGATGCATATCCTCAAGCCCATGGCCCCGGTGATCGAGGCCCAGTGGCAGGCGATGCTGATGGGGGGTGGTCTATACGGCCTGCTGGCGCTGGCCGGAGGCATCGGCTGGCAGCGCCACCGACTGCGCCGGGAGCGCGAAGCCTTCGCCGAGCGTGAGCGCACCACCCTGGCGCAAGCCCGCGACGAACTCGAGCGCAACGTGGCCAGCCGGACCCGCGACCTGCTCGCCACCAATCGCCGGCTATCCGACGAAATCGAGGAGCGCCGACGCACCGAGGCGACTCTGCGCCAGACCCGTGACGAGCTGACCCAGGCCGCCAAACTGGCGGTGCTCGGCCAGCTCGCCGCCGGCATCAACCACGAGCTCAATCAGCCACTGGCGGCCATCCGCGCCTACGCCGAGAACGCCCGGGGCTTTCTCGCCCGACAGCGCCACGACACCGTCGACGCCAACCTCGGCGAGATCATCGAACTCACCGGCCGCATGGCCGAGATCAGCGCCCAGCTACGCCAGTTCTCGCGCAAGAGCGGTGAGCCGCCAAGCCCGGTGTCGACCCGCGCCTGCCTCGACTACGCCCTGCGCCTGTTCAAGGCACGCCTCGGCGAGCAACAGGTCGAGGTGGTGTTCGACACCCCGGAGGAAGCGCCCTGGGTACTGGCCGACCTGGTCAGACTCGAGCAGGTGCTGGTCAACCTGATCGGCAATGCCCTTCAGGCCATGGCACAGACGCCGTCACCACAGCTGATACTGGGCGTGGCCGCCGCCGATGGCCGCGCCAGGCTATGGGTCGACGACAACGGCCCCGGCGTCCCCGAGGACCAGCGCCGCCAGGTGTTCGAGCCCTTCTACACCACCAAGGCCCCCGGCGCCGGACTGGGGCTCGGGCTGTCCATCTCCGCACGGATCATCGATGATCTCGGCGGCCGCCTGCAGGCCGGTGTCTCGCCTCTGGGCGGAGCACGCTTTACCATCGAGCTGCCCCAGGCCGAGCACGTCCTCCCGCCCCACGATGAGAGCCACGCCACATGACCGACGAAGCCCCCGTGATGATCATCGACGACGAAGAGCACCTGAGGGTCACCCTGGGCCAGACGCTGGAACTGGCAGGCTATCGACCACTGCCCTTTCCCAGCGCCGAACAGGCCCTGGCCACCCTGGACCGGGACTTCAGCGGGGTGGTGATCAGCGATATCCGCATGCCCGGCATGGACGGCATGAGCCTGCTCAGAGAGATTCGTCAGCGCGACCCGGACCTGCCGGTGGTACTGATTACCGGTCATGGCGATGTATCCACAGCGGTGGAGGCCATGCGGGAAGGCGCCTGGGACTTTCTCGAGAAGCCGTTTCCCGGTGAACGCCTGGGCGAGGTCGTGCGGCGAGGCGTGGAGAAGCGTCGACTGAGCCTGGAAAACCGCTTCCTCAAGGCCGAGCTCGAGGCCCAGCAGACCGCGCCAGGCCCACGTCTGGTAGGGCGCACCCCGGCGATCAAGCGGCTGTCGTCGATGGTCCAGCGCATCAGCCAGGTCGAGGCCGACGTGCTGCTGTTCGGCGAGACCGGCGCCGGCAAGGACCTGGTGGCCCGCGCGATCCACGAGCGCAGCGCCCGCGGCGGCAAGCCCTTCGTCGCCATCAACTGCGGTGCGGTGCCCGAGAGCACCATCGAATCCGAGCTGTTCGGCCACGAGAAAGGCGCCTTTACCGGCGCGGTGGAGCGGCGCATCGGCAAGTTCGAGCATGCCGCCGGCGGCACCGTCTTCCTCGACGAGATCGAATCCATGCCGCTGGCGCTGCAGGTCAAGCTGCTGCGGGTACTGCAGGAGCGCCAGGTCGAGCGCCTGGGCAGCAATACCCCGGTGACACTCGACATTCGGGTGATCGCCGCCACCAAGATCGACCTCAAGACGGCCGCCGAGGCCGGCGAGTTCCGCGAGGACCTGTACTACCGCCTCAACGTGGTGACCCTGATGATTCCGCCGCTGCGCGAGCGCCGCGAGGACATCCCGCTGCTGTTTCACCACTTCGCCGCGGTGGCCGCCAGCCGCAGCGGCATGGAAGCGCCGCCGCTGGACGCGGCCGGCGTCACCGCGCTGCTGGCCCACGACTGGCCCGGCAACGCCCGTGAACTACGCAACCTGGCAGAGCGCTACGTGCTGCTCGGCAGCACCTGCGACTACCGCCTCGACGCCTTGATGGAAGGCGTCGGCAGCGACGGTGGCGAGCTGCCGCTGCCCCAGCAGGTGGAGCTGTTCGAGAAACAGCTGGTCAGCCAGTCGCTGGCCCGCCACCACGGCCGTATCAACGAGGTCTGCGAGCACCTGGGACTCCCGCGCAAGACCCTCTACGACAAGCTCAAGAAGCACGCCCTCAAGCCCGACGACTATCGCCAGCGCCCCGACACCAGCGCCACGCCCTGATCGACCAGCCCCTGCAGCGCGTCCCAGGACGGCAGCCAGGGCGCCAGACTCAGGGTCACGCACAGCATCGCCAGAGAGTTGCCGGGATCGCCCCAGTCAAACGGTTTGAAGGCGGTGCCGAAGGAACGTTTCAGTCGCGCCCCGTTCAGATCCACGCTGTAGAGCTCATCGAGCAACAGATGGATGGCAAAGCCAAAGGTCAGGGCGCCGCCGTGGGCCCACGCCATGGCGTCCGGTGGTGCGAACAGATGGTGGCTGAGCGCCGCGGTCGCCAGGCCGCACATGGCCGCGGCCAGTAGCGAGTGCCAGAGCCCCCGGTGGACGGTGAAGCGGGCGAAGATCGCGCCGGCCACATAGCGCACCGCCAGATAGATGGCGCCGCACACCAACAGCAAGGTGCCGTCGGAGAACCGCTCCTGCAGCATCACCGCGCCGGCCACCACCGCCGGCACCGCCATCAGATTGAAGATCAGCCGGATCGCCTTGGAGCTGTCGGAGTCGATATCGGGGAGGATGCCGCCCAGGGTCGTCAGCGCCAGCATCGGCAGGCTGTCGAGCGCCGACCACAGCCCCGCCTGCCAGCCGCCATGGGCCAGCACCGCGCCGCCGGCGGCGGCCACGCTGAGGTGGGTGCGGAAGTTGGCCATGCCGGGCGGGCTCCTCGAAAAGGCATATACTGGATAAATGACCAGATTATCGCCCGGCAGTTCAATAGAAACAATTGGTTGGAAACATACTGGATAAAAAAACACGGACCTGCGCGGGCAGATCCGTGTTCTTCACCACTGCGGCTCTGCCGTCAGCCCTCGGCCGAGGCCAGGTACTGATCCTTGAGCTTGACGTAGTTGCCCGCGGTGTAGGGGAAGAAGGCGCGCTCTGCATCCTTCAGCGGGCGCAGCGCCTTGGCCGGGTTGCCGGCGTAGACGTGGCCGCTTTCCAGGCGCTTGCCGGGGGGCACCACCGCACCGGCGGCGATGATCACCTCGTCCTCGACCACCGCCCCGTCCATGACGATGGCGCCCATGCCGACCAGGATCCGGTTGCCCAGGGTGCAGCCATGCAGCACCGCCTTGTGGCCGATGGTGACTTCATCGCCGATGGTCAGCGGCCAGCCGCCTTGATTGAAGTCGCTGGCGTGGGTGATGTGCAGCACGCTGCCGTCCTGCACGCTGGTGCGCGAGCCGATGCGAATCCGATGCATGTCACCGCGAATCACCGCCATCGGCCACACCGAACAGTCGTCTCCCAACTCCACGTCACCCAATACCATGCACTGGGGGTCGATATAGACCCGCGTGCCCAGCCTGGGGCTTACGCCCTGCCAGGAACGGATCACCGGATAACCCGGCGCACCATCGTGCGCTTCCGTTGCCACCCTGTCTGCCATCGCTGTCTCTCCTGAAGGTTGTGCGCCGGTCGGTCGCGGCACTACAGCAGACCGCTGAACAGCACCACCAGTACCAGCGGAATCGATACCCAGCGTACCACGGCGCGCCACACGCGAAAGCCATTGGGCCCCGCATCCAGCGCCCGCAGCGCTTCCTGCTCAGGCATCACCCAGGCGGCAAAGATGGCGATCAACAGACCGCCCAGCGGCAGGAATATCTCCGGCGGGATGGTGCTGACCACGCCGAAGAAGTTCATCTCGCCGATCAGCTGGACATCGCTCAGACTCGAGAACGACAGCACGCACAACAGCCCCACCAGCCATACGCACAGGCCCACCGCCAGGGCGGCCATGCGCCGCGACAGCCCCCAGCCCACCAGGGTCGAGACCATCGGTTCGGCCAGGTTGATCGATGAAGTCCAGGTCGCCAGCAGCAGCAGCAGGAAGAAAAGTCCCAGCCAGAAGGGACCACCGGGCAGCTCGGCGAAGGCCACCGGCAGGGTCACGAATACCAGTCCTGGACCCTCCCCCGGATCCATGCCCTGGGTGAACACCACCGAGAAGATCGCAATACCGGCCAGCAGCGCCACCAGCACATCAAGTACCGCCACCGCGCCGGCGGCGCCAGGCAGGCTCTGGTGGTCGGGCATATAGGCGCCGTAGGCCATCAGCGCGCAGGCCCCCACCGCCAGGGTGAAGAAGGCATGTCCCATGGCGTGCACCAGCACCATCGGCGTCAGCGCCGAGAAATCCGGGGTGAACAGCCAGGCCATGGCCGGACCGAAGCCGTCCATGGTCACGGCGTGGCCGGCCAGCACGATCAGCAGCAGGTAGAGCGCCGGCATCAGCAGGTTATTGAGGCGCTCCAAGCCCTTGGCCACGCCGGCGGCGACCACCACCATGGTCATCACCAGAAACAGCGTATGGTTGAGCGTCATCCGCAGCGGGTCAGCCAGGAAGGCGTCGAAGCCTGCGCCGATTTGCGGCGCGCTCTGGCCAGCGAAGCCTCCGCTGAAGGCCTTGACCATAAAGTCGATGGACCAGCCGGACACCACCGAGTAAAACGACAGGATACAGAACACCGTAAAGGCGCCGAACAGCCCCAGCCACTTCCAGTGGCTCGAGGTGCCGCGCTGACGCGCAAGCTCAGCGAGCGACTGCATCGGGCTGCGCCGACCGGCCCGGCCGATCATGATCTCTGCCATCATCACCGGCAGGCCCAGCACCACCACGAAGCCTACATAGAGCAGCAGGAAGGCGGCGCCCCCGTTCTCCCCGGTGATGTAGGGGAAGCGCCAGATATTGCCAAGACCGACGGCGGCCCCGGTCACGGCCAGGATAAAGGCGCGGCGCGAACTCCAGCGTTCCAGCGTTTGGTTCATGGTCTTTCGGTGTCCAGATCGAGAAAAACGAAGGCCGCAAGACTAGCACATTGAAACCGCCGGCAGTCGCCCGCATTTACTGAACCATTGTCGAATTCCCGAGAGGTGCCCATGTCCCGCAATCCGCTGCTAGAACGCCACACCCTGCCGCCCTTCGGCGAAATTCGCCCGGAGCACGTCGCCCCTGCGGTGGAAGCACTGCTCGAGGAGCTGCGCGAAGGCGTCGAGAAGCTGGTGGCCGAAGCCGAGCGCGACACCCCCAGCTGGGACAGCCTGGCGGCGCCGCTGGAAGAGATGAGCGATCGCCTGGCCCAGGCCTGGTCGCCGGTATCGCACCTCAACTCGACCATGAGCACACCGGAGCTGCGCGAGGCCCACGACGGCTGCCTCGAGAAGCTCTCCGCCTACAGCACCTGGATCGGCCAGCACGAAGGCCTGTTCCGCGCCTGGCAGGCGCTCAAGGACAGCCCGGCCTTCGCCGAGCTCGACGAGGCTCGCCAGCGCTCGGTGGACAACGCCCTGCGTGACTTCCGCCTGGCCGGCGTCGACCTGCCGGCAGACAAGAAACAGCGCTCGGCGGAAATCCGCACGCGCCTGTCGAGTCTGTCGAGCACCTTCTCCAACCAGCTGCTTGACGCGACCCAGGCCTGGGCGCTGGAACTCGACGATGACAGCCGTCTGGCCGGCCTGCCCCAGAGCGCCCTGGACACCCTGGCGGCCAACGCCGAGGCCAAGGGCAACAAGGGCTATCGCATCACCCTGGACTTCCCCAGCTTCTTCCCGGTGCTGAGCTACGCCGAAGACCGCGAACTGCGCCGTGAGGTCTACACCGCCTTCGTCACCCGGGCCTCCGAGAAGGGCCCCAACGCAGGCGAGTACGACAACGCCCCGATCATGGAAGAGACCCTGGCGCTGCGCCGCGAGATGGCCGAGCTGCTGGGCTTCTCCAGCTACGCCGACTACTCGCTGGCGACCAAGATGGCCGACAGCCCCAGCGAGGTCATCGGCTTCCTCGACGACCTGGCCAGACGGGCCCTGCCCCAGGGCCAACAGGAATTCAGCGAGCTCGAGGCCTTTGCCCGTGACGAGCTGGGGCTCGAGGAACTCGCCCCCTGGGATGTGGGCTACGCCAGCGAGAAACTGCGCGAGGCCCGCTACGCCATCTCCCAGGAGCAGCTGCGCCCCTACTTCCCTGCGCCCAAGGCGGTCGCCGGGCTGTTCAGCGTGGTCGAGCGCCTCTACGGCGTGCAGGTCGAGCAGGACCCCGATGCCCCCAGCTACCACGAGGATGTCAGCTTCTACCGGGTGCTCGAGAACGGCCAGCCCATCGCTGGCTTCTATCTCGATCTCTACGCCCGTGAAGGCAAGCGCGGCGGCGCCTGGATGGACGAGTGCCGGGTGCGTCGCCGCCACGGCGTCGAGCTGCAGCTGCCGGTGGCCTACCTGACCTGCAACTTCACCCGCCCGGTGGGCGACAAGCCGGCGCTGTTGACCCACGACGAGGTCACCACCCTGTTCCACGAGTTCGGCCACGGCCTGCACCATATGCTCACCCGCCAGGAGGTGGCCGACGTGTCGGGCATCAACGGGGTGGCCTGGGACGCGGTGGAGCTGCCGAGCCAGTTCATGGAGAACTTCTGCTGGGAGCGTGAAGGGCTGGACCTGATCTCCGGCCACGTCGACACCGGCGAGCCGCTGCCCGACGAGCTGTTCGACAAGCTCACCGCGGCCAAGAACTTCCAGTCCGCCATGGGCATGCTGCGCCAGGTCGAGCTGTCGCTGTTCGACTTCCGCCTGCATCTGGAGCCAGCAGCGCCGTCTGCCGCCGACATCCAGTCGCTGCTGGACGATGTCCGCGCCAAGGTCTCGGTGGTACCGCGAGTCGAATTCAACCGCTTCCAGAACAGCTTCGGCCACATCTTCGCCGGCGGCTATGCGGCGGGCTACTACAGCTACAAGTGGGCCGAGGTGCTGTCCGCCGACGCCTGGAGTGCCTTCGAGGAGGCCGGCACCTTCGACGCCGAGACCGGCACTCGCTTCCGCCGCGAGATCCTCGAGCAAGGCGGTGCCAGGGATGCCGCCGAACTGTTCAAGGCCTTCCGCGGCCGCGAGCCGAGCATCGAACCGCTGCTGCGCCACAGCGGCATCCGCGCCGCCTGACCATCCGTCTCGTCGACGCCCCCGCCGCCAGCGGGGGCGTTGCCATTTGTGGAGACCGACATGACCGTCAAGAAACGCTTTATCGCCGGCGTCGTCTGCCCCCGCTGCGCCGCCATGGACCGTATCCGCGCCTGGGAGCAGCACGGCGTGCGCTACCGTGAGTGCGTCAGCTGCGACTTCTTCGAACAGCTACCGATCGAGGACGACGTGGTCGAAGAGCTCGCCACCCGGGTCAACCAGGACTCCGAAGCCCCCGCCACTGAAGAGATCCAGCCGGTTCGCATTCTCGACCCCGGCAAACGCCACTGATCCAGCGCGCGACGCTTTTACGCCCAAGGGTGTGCGGATATCCGCACACTCTAATTCGGCAAACGTGCGAAACTTCGGACAAAGGCCTTGTCGACATTTTCGACCAATGTCTAAAGCGACTTTTATAACCAACTGATTTACAGATAAATCCTTGGGTCGGGCACACCCCTTGCGATACCTCTTGCGTTGACCGACGTCCGGTCAGGCTCGGTCTTGGCGTCTAGGCTTGAGACCGCAGCACGATAACCACAACGTCCATCGCATTGGGAGACATTGCATGAGCACCTCTACCCGGCTCCTCACCGGCGTCCTCGCCACCACCTTCGCCGGCACCCTGCTGGTGTCCGCTGCCGCCCAGGCAGACCGTGAAGACTGGCCCGAAAGCTTCACCGTGGGCACCGCGAGCCAGGGCGGCACCTACTTCGTCTACGGCTCCGGCTGGGCCAACCTGGTCGCCGACCAGCTCGGTCTATCCGGCGGCGGCGAAGTCACCGGTGGTCCGACCCAGAACCTGGCGCTGGTGCACGGCGGCGACGTGGCCTTCGGCCTGACCACCATGGGTCCCGCCTCCGACGCGGTGAACGGCAAGAGCCCGCTGGCCCCCGGCGTGAAGATGGACAACGTCTGCGCCATGTTCCCGATGTACGAGACCCCGTTCTCCATCACCGCCCTGTCCGACAGCGGCATCACCTCGATCTCCGAGATTCCCGACGGCGCTCGTATCGGCTTCGGCCCGGCAGCCTCCACCTCCGACACCTACTTCCCGGCCATCCTCGAAGAGCTGGGCGTCAACTTCGATCGCCGCAACGGCGGCTGGTCTGACCTGGGCGGGCAGCTGCAGGACGGCCTGCTCGACGTGATCGCCTTCGCCGCCGGCATTCCGATCCCCGCGGTCAGCCAGCTCGAGGTGCAGACCGACGTCAACATCGTCGAATTCACCGAGGAAGAGCAGCAGCAGGTCCTCGACAAGTTCCCGGTCTCGGCCTTCCAGATCCCGGCCAGCACCTACACCACCCTCGAGGAAGACGCCCGTGCGGTGTCCATGTGGAACTTCGCCATCGCCGGCTGTGACCTGCCCGAGGACTTCGTCTACGAGGTCACCAAGCTGACCATGGAAAACAACGACAAGATGCTCGACGTGCACCGCAGTGCCGCGACCACCATTCCCGAGAACATTCAGTACAACACCGTGCTGCCGTTCCACCCCGGCGCCGCGCGCTGGTACGAGGAAAACGGCTACGAGATCGATCCGTCCATGATCAAGCAGTAATCAGGATCACCCGCCCGCGGCCAGTCCGCGGGCGGGCACCCGGCCGGTCGTCCGTTTCTCAAGGTATCGCTCCATGACCCACACCCCAGATTCTCCCCGCGACGAGGATGCGACCGACGCTTCGGTCGAACCCATCGTCGCCTCGGGCGTCGACGACGAAGCCGTCGAACCCAATCGCCGTGTCTTCCAGGGCGGCAAGTGGTGGCTGTTCGGCGTACTCGCCGTGGCCTACACCGTCTTTCACCTGGTCTCGCTCAATATCTACCCCATCGAGACCTGGTCGTTTCGCATCATCCATATCGCCGGCGCGCTGATCCTCGGCTTCGGCCTCTACACCGGCTCGCGCTTCGTCGAGGACGGCCAGGACGGTGCGCCGCGCTGGGCCAGCGTGATCGCCCTGGCGTTGCTGCTGCCCGCAGGCTACGCCCTGATCCAGGTGGTGCTGATGCAGCAGACCATGGCCGGCGGCGCCATGCGCATCGAGCCGGCCATCGAAAACTGGCACTACGGCGCGCCGCTGATCCTGGCCACCGTCGGTGCCATTGCGCTTTCCTGGTTTCCCCGTCAGGCCCGCCACCAGTTGCTGTTGGCCGACGTCGTGTTGATGGTCTGCGCCGCCGCCGTGGCCGGCTACCTGCTGGTGGTTTTCAACAGTCCGCTGCGCGCCTCCACCGGCACCTCCTTCGCGCCCATGGGCATCAGCTGGGCCGCCATCTCCGGCTCGCTGCTGATCCTCGAGTTGACCCGCCGCGTCGCCGGTCTGGCGCTGGTGGTGATCTCCGCCATCTTCCTGGCCTACGTCTTCATGGGCCCCTGGCTGCCAGGCTTCCTCGGCTACCCGGGACTGTCGCTGGGGCGCTTCTTCAGCCAGGTCTACACCGACGCCGGCATCCTCGGCCCGACCACGGCGGTGTCCTCCACCTATATCATCCTGTTCATCATCTTCGCGGCCTTCCTGCAGGCCTCCAAGGTCGGTGACTACTTCGTCAACTTCGCCTTCGCCGGCGCCGGTCGCGCCCGTGGCGGCCCCGCCAAGGTCTCGATCTTCGCCTCCGGCCTTATGGGCATGATCAACGGCACCAGCGCAGGTAACGTAGTGTCCACCGGCTCGCTCACCATCCCGCTGATGAAGAAGGTCGGCTATCCGGCCAGAAGCGCAGGCGCCATCGAGGCGGCCGCCTCCACCGGTGGCCAGATCATGCCGCCGATCATGGGTGCCGGCGCCTTCATCATGGCCGAGATCACCGGTATTCCTTATACCGAGATCGCGGTGGCCGCGCTGATCCCGGCGATCCTGTACTTCGCCTCTGTCTACTTCATGGTCGACTTCGAGGCGGCCCGCAAGGGCATGCGCGGCATGCGCAAGGAAGAGATTCCGCAGTTCTCCAAGCTGATCAAGCAGGTCTACCTGTTCGCCCCGATCATCATCCTGATCACAGCACTGTTCATGGGCTACTCGGTGATTCGCGCCGGCACGCTGGCGACCGCCTCCGCCGCTGTGGTGAGCTGGCTGTCACCCCACAAGATGGGCATTCGCTCCATCCTGCGGGCCCTCAGCCTGGCTGGCACCATGTCGATCCAGATCATCGCGGTATGTGCCTGTGCCGGCCTGATCGTCGGCGTCATCGCCCTGACCGGCGTCGGCGCGCGCTTCTCGTCGCTGCTGCTGGGCCTGGCCGGTGTCAGCCAGCTGCTGGCGCTGTTCTTCGCCATGTGCATCTCGATCCTCTTGGGCATGGGCATGCCCACCACCGCCGCCTACGCGGTAGCCGCCTCGGTGGTCGCCCCAGGCCTGATCGACATCGGCATCCAGCCGCTGGTGGCGCACTTCTTCGTGTTCTACTTCGCGGTGGTCTCGGCGATCACCCCGCCGGTGGCGCTGGCCTCCTACGCGGCGGCGGGTATCTCCGGCGACAACGCCATGGGCACCTCGGTGGCCTCGTTCAAGATCGGTCTGGCAGCCTTCATCGTGCCGTTCATGTTCTTCTACAGCCCGGCCATGCTGATGGAAGGCGACTGGCCCCAGATCCTGCGGGTCGGCACCACCGCCACCATCGGCATCGTGCTGCTGGCGGCCACCGTCCAGGCCTGGTTCTTCGGACCGGTGAAGGCCTGGCAGCGGCTGGTGATGCTGATCGGCGCCCTGTGCCTGATCTACGGCGGCATCGTCACCGACCTGGCGGGGCTGGCCATCGCCATCGGCCTGTTCGTGATGCAGCGCGCCAGCGGCGGCGGCACCCGCAGCGCCACCGCAGGCTGAACCCTGCCCCCCTTTAT
>NZ_JASHIT010000062.1:0-21229 GCF_030733595.1 Halomonas sp. MMSF_3323
CACGGCGCCGGCCTGGTGGATCAGTGACAGCAGCGGTGACGGTGGGCTCAGGTCCCCAGCTTGCTGAACAGATAGCCCCACAGGGCGCCTGCGATGATCACGAACAGCACCATGATGCCCCACACCTGGCGGTATTCGCGCACCAGCTCGCGGGCGCCATCGGGGCGGGCCAGGATGTCGCGGATGGTGGTATCGGACAGTCGCCTTGCACGAATGTCGTCGAACACCTTGAGCTCGTACTCGGAAGGCTGGCTCTTCAGTCCCACCGCGATCAGCGCCAGGGTGCCGAGCAGGATGGCCACCTGCAGGTTATCGATATGCAGCGGCAGGCTGACCAGGCCGTGGCGCTCGAGTTCGCCCACCACGATGAAGGTGATCGAGCCCACCAGCATGCAGGCCAGCGCGGCGTTGGCGTTCATCCGACGCCAGTGCATGGCGGCGACGATGGTCGGCAGCCAGGCCACGGCAAAGATCGCGCCGGCGTAGATCGAGATCCAGTAGATGCCCGCCGGGCGCGAGATCGCCACGGCGCACACGACCAGCGCTACCACCGCCTGGGAGATGCGGCCGAGTACCACGCCCTTGCGTTCGCTGACCTCACGGTCGAACAACTTCTCGTAGAGGTCGCGGGCCAGGGCGAAGCCGGTCAGCACGAACAGTGTCGAGGCGGTGGACATGATCGACGCCATCAGGCCGGCCAGACCGATACCGGCCAGGGTCGGGTTGGTGTGTTCCATGAAGCCGACGATCATGGCGCGGTCGGTGGGCTCGATGCCGGGCTGGATCACCTGCATGGCGCTGGCCGCCAGAAATACCAGCAGCTGCATGGCAGGGGCGAAGAACACGCCGATCACCGCCACCTTGAGGATGACGAAGTCGTTCTTGGCCGGAAAGACGCGGGACACCAGCGCCGGGGTGCAGGCAAAGAACAGGATCCACACCAGGAACTGGGAGATCGACCAGCCCAGCGGGCGGTCGTTGGCGCCCCCCACGGTCCAGAAACCGGGCAGGGTCTCGCCGAGGCCCTTCATCGCCTCGAAGCCGGCGTCGCCGATCAACATCGGTGCGATGACGAAGGCGATGGCCAGCATGGTGAAGAACATCATGGTGTCGGTGTAGACCACCCCGTACATGCCGGACAGCGAACAGAACGCCAGCAGCGCCAGGGTGAAGGCGACGATGATCACCGGGAAGGGGATATCGATGATCTCGGCCAGCACCAGGCCGGCGCCGATCAGCTGGATGATGCCGTAGCCGAGCAGGCCGATCACCATCAGGATCAGTGCGACCACGCTGACCCACTTGTTGTTAAAGCGGTAGTCGAAGAAGTCCATCATGGTGCGGCAGTTCAGCGCCTTCAGCTTGCGACCGATGAACACCACCGCGATCAGGGTCCCGACCCAGGCGCCGAAGGAGCCCAGCGCCGCGATCACCAGCGGGCCTTCGCTGTAGGAGATGCCGGCGATCCCCATCAGGGTCACGGCGCTGAGGAAGGTGGCCGCCAGGGTGCCGACGATCAGCAGCGTCGAGCCCTGCTCACCCATGACGTAGAAGTCGTCCTTGTTCTTGATACGGCGTGCCAGCAGGGCCGCCACCGCCACGTAGGCGGTCAGTACGATGGCGAAGATGGCCAGGGTCATGACAGGTCTCTCAGGTCAGATGAAGTCTTGTTGTGGTTGGTGGTGTCGGCAGAGGAGGAAGCCGCCGCCTCGTCCTTCAGGCGACGAATGGTCGGCCGGTATTCGCGCAGCAGGATGACGCCAACGATGACCACCGACAGGGCGGTGGTCAGAAAGGCGTTGGCAAACAGCAGCAGCACATGGGAGTTGATGTCCATAAGGTATCTCTTGTTGTGAATGGCCTGAGCGTCCGGGGAACGAGTCGGCTGATCGGGCAAAGGGCCTTTGATGCTATTTCGACTCGATGAATCGAAATCGATTCATTGTGAGTTGTTCAAGGCGCTGATGGCGATCTCAGTCGCGCTCGGCGCGTGCCAGCACCGCGTCGCACAGCAGTTGGGTGCCCAGCGCACAGTGCTCAGGCTCGGCGTATTCGGCCTCGTTGTGGCTGATGCCGTCGCGGCAGGGCACGAAGATCATCACCGTGGGGGTGACGTGGGACAGGTGCACGGCGTCGTGCCCGGCACCGCTCATCATGCAGGGGGCATCGAGCTCGCGCGCCTTGACGGCCTCGCGCAGGGAGTCGATCAGGGCGTCGTCGAAGGGGGTGACCGGAGAATGCCAGCGGCGCTCGAACGTCAGCTCCACGCCCTCGGCGTCGGCGGCGTCCCTGGCCAGACGTTCCAGTTCGGCATCCAGTGCATCGAGGCGTTCGTCGCTGACGTGGCGCAGGTCCAGCAGCAGGCGGACCTCGCCGGGGACCACGTTGCGCGAGGGCTCGACCACCTGGAAGTCGCCCACGGTCAGGCGCGCAGCGCTGTCCGGATCCGCCATGACCACCTCGCGCATGCGCTGGATCATGGCGGTGGCGGCGAGCAATGGGTCACGGCGATAGCTCATCGGCGTGGGGCCCGCGTGGGCCGACTGGCCGCGCAGGCTCAGGTCGTACCAGCGGATGCCCTGGACCCCGGTGACGATGCCGAGGGGATGGCCCTGCTCCTCGAGCACCGGGCCCTGCTCGATGTGCAGCTCGAAGTAGGCGTCGAGCTCGGGTTCGCCCAGGGGCAGATCGCCGGCCTCGCCGCAGGCCGCGATGGCCTCGCCCAGGGTGACGCCCTTGCTGTCGCTGGCGCCGAAGAAGGTCGCCTCATCGAGGCGGCCAGTCCAGACGCCGCTACCGCCCATGGCCGGGGCGAAGCGGCTGCCTTCCTCGTTGGTCCAGACGATCAATGACAACGGTCGGCGGGTGGTGATGGCGTTGTCGTGAAGGCTGCGCAGCACCTCCAGGCCCGCCAGTACCCCCAGCACGCCGTCGAAGCGTCCGCCCAGCGGCTGGGTATCCAGGTGGCTACCCATGGACACCGGGGGCAGGTGGTCCTCGCGTCCGGCACGCCGGATAAACAGATTGCCGGCCTTGTCACGCTGCCAGGTGCAGCCCAGCGCCTCGACCCAGTCCAGCAGCAGGCGGCGCCCATCTGCATCTTCAGGGGTCATGGCGAGGCGGCGGCTGCCGCCGTTGGGGGAAGGGCCGACCTCGGCCATCTGCATCAGGCTGTCCCACAGGCGGTTGGCGTCGATATCGATGGAACGGTGGGGTGTCGATGACATGGCAGGAGATTCCTTGTGATTTGGTGTTATGCCAAACCACCAAGCTATTCTCATGCCGTACTCAGAAAAATGTCATTAAAACAAGCGCATAAAGATGAGGTATGGCGCAAGGCGACGTCAAGAGTCACTGCGTGTAACGCGAGCGAGTCGATTCCGACTCGGTTTGCCGGCGGTGTTAGGCTCAGTCCGAAAAGTCGACGAGCGAAGGTTAGACAAGGCAAAAATCGGTGAGACAGCGCAGTTTACGTGGTGTAAATGAGCATGTTGACCGGGCTGGCGCACCAGCCGATTTTTAACGCCGTATTACCGAGCGCAGGCACTTTTCAGACGAGCCCTAGAAAGGGAGGTGGAACGAGGCCGTAATCATATTCAGATGCTCAAGCTCGGGGTCATTGACCTCCTCGAACTCGACCTGGCCGATCCAGCTGCGGGTCATCCAGCGGGCCCCGAGACCCTGGACCCGAGTGGAGCCACTGGTGGAATCGAAGGTGTTGCGACCGGTGACCGGATCGCTGACCCACTGGGCCATGCCGGTCTTGCCGTAGACGCCGAAGTGGCCGACACGGAAGCCGGCGACCAGGCTGCCCCCCAGGCTGGTCACGTCCTGGACATGCTGGCTGTCGCTGGAAGACATGGGTACGTCATCGCTTTGTCGATAGCGCAACTCGGCCCCCAGGTCCCAGCCGCTTTCCTGCTGTGGCGCCATGCCGGCGGTCAGGCGGAAGCCGGAGGTGTAGCCGTCGGGGGTGTGGACCTTGTCACCCTGCACCAGGACGCCGCTGTCGAGCCTGACGATTTCCTGGCCCATGCCGGAGAAGGCCGGGGTGGCCGAGTGGGAAGCGTCATTGTCGGCCAGCGGGTCGGCAGCGTCTTCGCTCGCCAGGACAGGGGCCGAGAAGGCGACAAGGGTCAGTGCCGCAAGCAGGCCCGCCAGCAAGGTGTGCGACGTCGGGCGTCGAGCGGGGAGAGAGGGCAAGCGACAAGCAGTCATCATGGTTGTCCTGGCGGAATAGCCTCCGCGGGTGGCACCTGATCGATCATGCTTCGGTTTTATTCAAGGGCTCGGCACTCAATTCTAGACTCAGCCAACTTAAATCTCAGCAACCTCAGCTCTCACCTTGGCTCTCAATCTTGACGCGGCTCATTTTGACCGAGGCTGATCGAGAACACGGCGCAGTGTGAGCGCAGCTCGTAGTGAACATGGCTCACAAGGGCAAGACCGTATGCGGGGACACGGACTTGTTCGAGGGCCGGCCCGGCAAGGTGATTCGAGTCGATATTCAGGTGGGAGTCGAATCACTGCCAACCGTTAAAATAGCAATCGCTTTTGTGTACCGCCAGCCTGGGTTTGCTCGTTTCAGGCATTCAGAAAGCGCCAATGCGCGTCGAGCTGGGGGCAAGGGAGGCCCAGGCGTGTGGCGGCCTCGCGCAGCGGGCCGAGGATGGCGTCGTGTTCGGTGGGCCGGCCGGCCTCGATATCCTGCAGCATCGAGGCACGGTTGGCGGCGGTCCGCTCGATGACCTGCCAGACCAGGGCGCGCCAGGCGCGGTTGCCATCGTTGACGTCGCTGGCAGCAATGTTGATGGAGGGAACGTCGATGGCGGGAGCGGGAATCTCCAGTGCCGCCAGGATCTGCGCCACCTCGTCGACGGTGGCGTCGACCATGTCGCGGTAAGGATGCCCGCGCAGCTCGCCATTGCGCAGTCGGTAGCGTGCCACCAGGGGGTTGATGGCGGCGTTCACCGCCAGCTTGTGCCACAGCCGGGTGGCGATATCGTCCACCGCCTCGGTGGCCAGGCCGGCGGCGCTCAGGGTGGTGGCCAGTGATCTGGCCAGGGCTTGGGTCTGGAGGGCTTGGGTCTGGAGAGCGTCAGTCCGGAGGGGGTGGGTGTGGGGGCCGTGGCCTTCGCCTGGATGGCCGTCGAGGCCACCGTCGAGATGACCGATGACGGTCTGACCCTGGCCGGCGTGGACGACGCTGTCGTCCGCCTTGATAAAGGCGCCCTCAGTGGTGGAGGCGCACAGCACCGGCCCGCTCCAGGTATCGGTCAAGGGTCGCTGCACGCGCAGCCCGTTCTGCCACAGCACCAGCGGTGTGGCGGCAGGCAGATGGTCGGCCACCGCAGCGAAGGCTGCCCTGGCGGCGTAGGCCTTGGTGGTCAGCATGACCTGGTCGACATCGACACAGGCAAGGCGTGGCTCGGTGGTGGTGGCCAGTTCAAGGCGCTGGGTCGTGCCATCCGGTGAGGTCAGGGTCTGGTTCGTCGGCAGCGGTCGCCGCCCCAGCAGGCGTACGCTCTGGCCGCCAGCCGCAAGCCGACAGGCCAGCAGGCGGCCGATGGCGCCGGGACCGATGATCAGTGTGGTCATGTGGTGCTGCCTTTACGGGAGGGGCGGCGTTTACGCCCGGCGCTGCGGCGTGGCGAGTTGGTGCGGCGGCCTCGCTTGCTGGCGGGGCCGGCTTCCGGCGACTCGCCCTGGGCGGCGCCGAGGGCGGCACTCAGCCGCTGACTGTCGGCGCTGCCCACCAGCGTGCGAAGGTCCTCGACCAGCTGGGCGACGAAGGGTTCCGGTTCGGCCTGGGCTTCGGCGATGCCTTCCAGCCGCTGTTCCCACAGGGCGGTGCGCTCCGGGCGGCTGACCGCTTCGGGCAGCGAGTGGATCAGACCCACCCCCAGGCGTGTGGCGCGCAGCGCCTTGGCCTTGCGCACCAGATAGCCGCGCTCCAGCAGCGTCTCGATGATGCCGGCACGGGTGGCCTCGGTACCCAGACCGTCGGTTTCCCTGAGGGTGCGGCGTACCTCGGGGTCCTCCACGTAGCGGGCGATATTCATCATGGCCTTGATCAGGCTGGCATCGGTAAACGGCTCCGGTGGGCGCGTCTCGCGCTGTTCGACCTGGGCCTCCAGTGCCTGACAGGCCTCGCCCTCGACCAGCGCCGGCAACGGCGGTGGCTCGTCACGGGTGGTGAACAGGGGCTTCCAGCCGGGCACCAGCAGCGTCTGGCCGGAGGCCTGGAAGCGCTCGTCCAGCAGGCGGAACTCGGCCTTCACCTCCTGGGTTTCCAGCGTCGGATAGAACTGGGCCAGCACGTTGCGCGCGATCAGACGGTAGACGTCGGCTTCCTGACGCGACAGGCGCTCGGCAACGAAGGGCTTGCCGGTGGGGGCAAGAGCGTGGTGGGCGCCGACCTTGGCGTCGTCGAAGGCGCGTGAGCGAAGCCCCATGTCGGCGTTGGCCAGCCAACCGGACAGGGTGGTGTCATCGCGACAGGCGCTGGCCAGTTGGCCCGGCAGGCTCGCCAGGTGTTCACGCGGCAGGTAGCGACAGTCCGAGCGCGGATAGGTGATCAACTGATGGCGCTCGTAAAGGCGCTGGCAGATGTCCAGCACCGCCTTGGCCGAGAGCCCGTGGCGGCGTGCCGCATCGACCTGCAGCGCCGACAGAGAGTAAGGCAAGGGCGGCGGCTGGCGACGACGACGGGAGTCCACGCTGCTCACCTGGCCTTCAGCACCCGGCAGGCGCTCTGCCAGCGTCTGAGCAGGAGCGGCGTCGAGCAGCCGACCGCGCTCGTCCAGGCGATGGGACTCGCCGGGGACCCACCAGGCCTTCAAGGTGCCGGCGCCGACGCGCAGGTGAGCCCACAGCACATAGAAGGGGTAGGGCGTGAAATGACGGATCTCCTCATCGCGGCGCACCACCAGGCCGAGCACCGGCGTCTGCACGCGCCCCACCGACAGCACGCCATCGTGGCCCGCCTGGCGGCCGATCAGGGTCCAGGCGCGGGTCAGGTTGATGCCGTACAGCCAGTCGGCGCGGGCGCGGGTCTGGGCGGCGCGGTAGAGCGGGTAATACCTGGCATTGTCCTCGATCCGCCCGAGTGCTCGAGCCACCGCAGGCCGGTTGAGGTCGTTGATCAGCAAACGCTGGACGGGCCCCTTCCAGCCCAGGTGCTCGATCACCTCCTGGACCAGCAGCTGGCCCTCGCGGTCCGGGTCGCCGGCGTGTACCAGTTGGCGTGCCTGTTTCAGGCGCGCACGAATCACCGACAGCTGACCGCGGGCCTTGGGCCTGGGCACCAGCTTCCACTGACCGGGCACGATGGGCAGGTGGTCGCGTCGCCAGGGCTTGAAGGCCGGGTCGTAGGCATCCGGCGGCGCCTGCTCCAGCAGGTGGCCGAGGCACCAGGTGACCTCGGTGTCGCCGACGGACAGGTAGCCGTCTTTTTTCTGTGCTGCCCCGGGCAGCGCCTCGGCGATGGAGCGAGCCAGGCTCGGTTTTTCCGCAATGATCAATCGCATAGCGCACCGGTGCGGGTGAATCGTCTGGATATTCTTCCAGTATGTGTGATGAGATGCCAGGTGTACCATGGAGTGAAAAGTGTACAAGTCCTATATCATTTTTGTGTGCAGATGCGGGTAAGGTGACCGTCTTGTGACGCGCTATCCTCCCGGTGAGGCCAGCGTTGCCAGCATCTTGCAGGGCGCCCGTACGGGCAGGAGGCAGCATGCGTCAGTCAGGCCGGACACGCCGGATGCTCGGGTTGTCCGCTCGTACCGGATCGACCCTGCTGCGCTCGAGAATCGGCGGCAAGGCCGATTGGCAGGCGCTCGGCGAGTCGCTGTTTGAAGGCCTCTCCGAGCTCAAGGGGCCGGCGATGAAGATCGCTCAGGTCATGTCCCAGTGGGATGACCTGCTGCCCCCGGCCCTGGCCGAAGAGCTTGCCCGGCTACAGAAGGATGCTGCTCCGGCGCCCTGGGCCGAGATCAAGGTGGCGCTTGAGGCAGAGCTCGGCGACCTCGATGCCCTGTTCGACGAGATCGAGCCCGAGCCCTTTGCCAGCGCCTCCATGGGACAGGTGCATCGGGCCCGGAACCGGGACGGTCGTACCCTGGTGCTTAAGGTGCAGTACCCGGGGCTCGATCGGGTGCTGGAACAGGACCTGGTGCAGGTCAGAAGGCTGCTGCGACTGGGTCGCTGGCTCAAGGTGTCCCAGGCACGCCTCGATGCTCTATTCGACGAACTCGCCGATGGACTGCGGCGCGAGCTCGACTATCGCGCCGAAGCGGACGCACTGGAGCGCTACCGGCGGCGCTATGCCGATCACCCCGACCTGGTGATGCCGCAGCCCGTGAAGGAACTCAGTGGTCCAAGGGTGCTGGCGATGGAGTATCTGCCGGGGACGCCCCTGCGTGACCTCGAAGGTGCCGACGATGCCCTGCGGCAGCGGGTGTCGCGCACCCTGGCGGACTGGATCACCGAGGAGCTGTTCACCCACCACGAGTTGCACGCCGATCCCCACGCCGGCAATTTTGCCGTCGATGAACAGGGCCGGCTGGTGGTGTATGACCTGGGTGCCGTGATCGCGGTCCCCCGGGAGCGGCTGGCCGGTCTGGTGGCGCTGCTTGGGGCAACCCTGGACGGCGACCCCATGGCCATGGATGAGGCCGTGCGCGGGCTCGGCGGTCGACAGGGAGAGGGCGCGCCGCTGGCGCTGTATCGCGAATCCGCGGAAGCGGTGTCGCCGCTGTTTGCGCCCGGTGAGCAGGACTTCGGCGATGTACGGGTGCATCGGCGTCTGCGCGAGCTGAGCCCCCGGGTGTGGGGCGCGCTGGACCGCCTGCAGCCCCCTGCCGGCATGCTGTTGCTGGCGCGTACGCTCAATGGTCATTACTGGAACCTGGTGCGGCTCGAGGGGCGCCTGGACATGCATTCACGGAGTGCACAGTTGCTGGATGCCTACGCCGTCTGAGGCGCGGGTCTGCCCAGCCGGTGCATGCACTGTTAGACTGTGCCGTTTTCAATTTCGGGGAGATAGCGATGCTGGCGTTATGGGTGGATCAACTGCTGGGTTTTGCCGCGGGCGCCCTGGCAGCCATTCGGCAGGATGAACGCTATCCGAGCTTGATGAGCTGGGCGCGCGAGGAGGGGCCTGCCTGCGTGGGCGGTGACAAGGCCCTGGCCCAGGCGCTGGCTCCCGAACTGTGGTCCCAGACGCCCCTGGCACGTCTCGACTTCGCCTGTGAAACCCTGGCACGCCCTGGCCGCAACGAGCCTTGCTGGTGCGACTCTGGACGCAAGATGAAGCAGTGCTGCGGTGCCGTCAGCCTGCCCGGTCACCTGCCGCCTCATCTGATGTGGATGCTGTCGCTGCGCGAGTGGAAAGGGGAGACGCTGAAGGCTGCCCTGGCCAGTGGTCGCGCCCCTGCCCAGGCGCTATTGGAGGCGGGGCTGATCGCCGCCGAATCGGGCCAGCGAGGACGTGCCCAGCAGATCCTCGAGTCACTGTTCGACAATGCCGACTGGGAGCGCCTGCCGGAACAGGCCGAGCCCGCCTTCGAGATCCTGCTGGACCTTTTCCAGGAGCGCGGTTTCCACCGCAAGCGCGAGGCGCTGCTGGACGAGGTGCTGGAGCGGGGACCGATGTTCCTGCGTGGCGTGGCGCTGGAGCGGCTGTGTCTGATGCACCTGGACAACGACGATCTCGACAGTGCTCGCTCGGCCTTCGTGCGTGCCCAGCAGGCCCTTCCCGATTCGCCGACCCTGGCCTATATCGAGGCCATGCTGCTGCTCCACGAAGGTCACGACGAGGAAGCCATGGAGCGCTCGCGCTTCTGGCTGCGGCGGCTGACCCGCCAGGGTGATCTCGACCCCGACCAGCTGCAGTTCCTGGCCGACCTGGCCGACAACCCCGGCGCCACCCTGGCCGATCAGCTGCTGTGCGCCGAAGAGGATCTCGGCGAGCCCCTGGTGGGCCTGCAGACCCTGCTGGCGGAGTTGCCGCCGCCCCCGCCGATCAAGGTGGTGGAGGAAGATGGGCAGTTGCTGTATCGCTCCACGGCGCGGGAGGACACGCTGTTCGCCGCCTTCCAGGAGGGTTTCCAGGTCGACGTGGACCCGGATGCGCCGATGGGCTTTCTCGGAGATCCCTGGTTCAATGCCGCAGCCTGGTTGCCGGCGCTGTGTGCCAACCCCGAACAGCTTGATTCACCGGCGGTACTGCAGTCGGTGTCGCTGGCGCTGACCAGCCGTTTTGGCAGTCTTCCGTGGATGGCGCCGAGTCTGTTCGAGCCCCTGGCCGAGCGTCTCGAACGCTGGCTTTTGCAGATTCGTCAGAGTGGCGACGGCGCCTTCCAGTGGGACCAGGAAGACAACGCCCAGCTGCTGCGGGCGGGGCTTGCGCTGGTGGTGGGCATGGAGCGCGGCTCCCGCCAGCACTCGCGGGAACTGGCCGAGCTGCTGCTGTCGCTGGACGAGCAGGACAGTCTGGGTCTGCGCGAGCTGGTGCTCGACCAGTTGCTGCGTGAAGGCCGCGACGACGAGGCGCTGGAGATCAGCCGCCAGGCCCTGGAGGTCGGCCCTGCCGATGACGAGACGCCGCTGCTGGGCATGTACATGGGTCAGGTGCTGGCGCTGTACCGACTGGGCCAGCTCGACGACGCGGCCCTGGCATTGGAGAGCGCCCAGCGCCACAACGCCCACGCGGTGGCGCTTCTCTGCAGCGACAACCCCAAGCGTGGCGCCACCCCCGGCAATGGCCAACTGGCCGAGCCCGGCACCCGCGCCGAGGCCTGGCAGTACCGTACCCTGATGCGCGATCAGTGGCGCAGCACACCGGGCGCGCTGGCCTGGCTTGAGGAGCGCAGCGGACGGCGCGGTTGATCGCAAGCCCCGCTCAAGGCGCGCACTACAAGGCGGGTTCAGCAATGGGGGGGATCGCTGCCTGCGCTGGATGACGGCTCCGGCTGAGCCTGGGAGCGCGTAGCGCCGAAGGTCTACTCAGACCCCCAGTTACGGGGCCAAACGCTGAAGCACCATGGAAAAAGAGGGCCGACAACGTCGGCCCTCTTTTGGTTATGCACGCTGCATCGATGGCGTCATGGCTTGTCGAGGCTGACGGCGTGATCCCCTGGGTCGCGCACATGGTGTCGCCAGACCCACAGCGCCATCAGGATGGCCGGTACGCCCAGCGCCGAGGCCAGCACAAAGAAGCTCGGGTAGCCCATGCCCTCCACCACCAGGCCGCCAAAGCCTGACAGGAACTTTCCGGGCAGCGTCATCAACGACGAGAACAGGGCGTACTGGGTGGCGGTGTAGGCCCGCGAGGTCAGGCTCGACAGGAAGGCGATGAACACTGCGCTTGCCAGGCCATTGCTGAGGTTGTCGCCGACGATAGTGAGCACCAGCAGCGAGTGCTGGGCGCCACTGAGCGCCAGCCAGGCGAACATCAGGTTGGTCAGCACGGTGGCCGTAGCGCCGAGCACCAGGATGCGTCCGATGCCGTAGCGCACCACCAGCACCCCGCCGACCAACCCGCCGAGGAGACTCATGATGACGCCGAACACCTTGGTCACGGTGGCGATGGTGTCGAGGCTGAAGCCCAGGTCGACGTAGAGCGGATAGGCCATCGAGGCCATCGCCAGGTCGCTGATGCGATAGATGCCGATAAACAGCAAAAGTCCCAGTGCGCCCAGTCCGAAGCGCCCGAAGAAGTCGAGAAAGGGGCAGACCACGGAGCCGATCAACCAGGCGCCGGTGCGCCGGACCCATGCGGGCCGGCCGCGGCTGGCCCGCAGGAAGGCGCGCACCCGGGGCTCCTTGGCCAGGCGACTGGCCAGCGGTTGGCGCGGCGGCTCGGGACGCAGCAGTACGGTGATCATGCCCACCGCCGTCAGTGCCGCCATGCACTGGTAGGACACCTGCCAGGAGAAGGCCGACGCCAGATACAGCGCCCCTGCACCGGCCATGATCAGGCCGCCGCGATAGCCGATGATGTAGGTGGACGCCATCGCTGCCTGGACCTCGTCCTCGGCCGACTCGATACGAAAGGCGTCGATGGCGATGTCCTGGGTGGCCGAGCCGAAGGCCACCATCAGCGCAAACAGCGCCACCGCGCCGAGCTGGGAGGCCGGGTCGAGTGACGAAAGGCCCAGCAGGCCGCCCATGATCAGCGCCTGGCCGGCAAGCATCCAGCTGCGCCGCTGGCCCAGCAGGCGGGTCAGCAGCGGCAGGCGGAAGGCGTCCACCACCGGTGCCCAGAAGAACTTTATCGAGTACAGCAGTCCAATCCACGAGAAGAAACCGATGGCGGCGACCTCGACCCCGCTGGTACGCAGCCAGGTGGTCAGGGTGGAGAACACCAGCAGAAAGGGAAGGCCCGCAGAAAAGCCCAGAAACAGCATGGCCAGCACGGGTAATCGCAGGTAGACGCGCAGGGCGTCGACCCAGGGATGCTGGCCGGACGAGGTGGGCATGGATAGCCTCCTTGCAGTTGGTCGGCCACAGGCCGCCTTCCGAATGGTAAAATGCGCGCAACATCTCGGTGCGGCTCGACGAATTGTTGCAAAGCCGCAGGGGCGATACCAGCGGTGATCATCAAGGGTCGTTCGGGACGCACCGGGAACCGCGTCAATGACAGGCGATACTGCCGGCTTGGTGGCTGGTGGTGGTTGAGTCTGGAAGGAGTCACATGAGTCACAGCAATATCGAGGCGGGCCTGGGGGGCGATGCCACCCCGCGCTGGTACGTGGTCCAGTGCAAGGGCGGAGAGTCGTTCCGGGCCGCCGAGCATCTGGCCAACCAGGGATACGAGCTCTTTCATCCGGTGCTGGAGGTGCAGAAGAAGCGCCGCAACAAGCTGACCTGGGTCGAGGAGCCGTTGTTCCCCTACTATCTGTTTCTGCGGCTCGACCAGGTCGAGAGCAACTGGCGCCCGATTCGCTCGACCCGCGGAGTGTTGAAGATCGTGACCTTCGGGCTGTCGATGCCGGTGCCGGTCAGCGATGAGCTGATCGACCTGCTGCGCCAGCACGGCGAAGCCAAGGACGACGATCCTGGCCAGCTTTACTTCCGGGCCGGAGAGTCGGTGGAGATCACCGACGGACCCTTCAAGGACCTCAAGGCGGTGTTCGAGAGCCACAAGGGCGAAGAGCGGGCGATCGTGCTGCTCAACATGCTGCATCGCCAGCAGCGCCTGGAAATGCCCGTCGCCGCGCTCAAGCGCCAGGACTGATGTCGACCCCAAGGAGCCCGAGATGAGAATTTCTCCCCAGTGTGTGGTGCGTCTGCACTATGTCCTGAGCAACCAGCAGGGCGACGTCCTGGACGATTCCTGGAAGCGCGATGAGCCGCTGGAGTATCTGCACGGTCACGGCAACCTGATGGAAGGCCTCGAGCGCGCCCTGGTCGACGCCGAGGTCGGTAGCCGCCTCAGCGTCACCCTGTCCCCGGCCGAGGCCTACGGCCTGCGCGACGAGTCGCTGGTGCGCGAGGTGGGGCGCCAGGCCTTTCCCGGCACCGATCTGCGCCCCGGCATGTGCTTCCAGACTCCCGGCGATGCCGGCCCGCAGATCGTCAGCGTGGTGGAGGTCAAGGGGGACAGCGTGGTGGTGGATACCAACCATCCCCTGGCCGGGGAGACCCTGTCGTATCGCCTCGAGGTGCTCGATATTCGCCAGGCGACCCGAGCCGAACTGGCCAAGGGGCACCCGCTGCCGCCCGGCACAGAGGCCTCCGAGGTGGAGGACCGCAAGGTCCTTTAGGGCTTGCGTGAAAAGTGCCTGTGCTCGTCGACGTTTCGCACAAGGCCCGGCAGTGGTAGCTGGAGGCGCTATCGCTGAAAGAGTGCCAGCAACGACGAAAAAGCCGCCTGTTGAAGGCGGCTTTTTCGTCGTCATGGCGGGTCGATGTCTCGCGGTCACCCTTGACGCAGGTCAGCACAATTCAAGGGCCGACCGGGTACCATGAATTCATCGACACAGAGACAGGAGGACAGCGCCATGTACGTCGACAACGCCGTCATTTTCGGGCTGGGTGCCGTCGCTCTCTCTGTGGCCTTCATGGCCGGCTGGATCGCTTTTATCATCCGCGACGCTCACCGTCGCAAGCGATAGCCGTCAACCAGCGTCAGGGGAGGGGGAGTCATCCCCCTTTTTCAACCGACCCTTCGGGGTCGGTTTTTTTTGGTTTATTGCTTCTGAGATCACCTGAACTCGCCTGAATTCCTCTGGACCCGCCTGCCTGGCGCGCCGCGACAGGCGGGGCCTTAAAGGGCGATGCGCTGCTTGAGGAACTCGACGATCTCGTCGGCGGGCACCATGGTGGCCTCGCTGTCACGGCGACCCTTGTACTCGAGCTCACCCTTGTCGAGGCTGCGATCGCCCACCACCAGCCGATGGGGCAGACCCATCAGTTCCTGATCGGCGAAGCGCACGCCGGGACGCAGATCACGATCATCCAGCAGCACGTCGAAGCCGGCGGCGCTGAGTTCGTCATGCAGGCGCTCGCTGGTCTCGCGCACGCGCTGGGACTTGTGGGCGTTCATCGGCACGATGGCGATATGGAAGGGGGCGATGGCGTCGGGCCAGATGATCCCGCCCTGGTCGTGGTTCTGCTCGATGGCAGAGGCCACCACGCGGGTGATGCCGATGCCGTAGCAGCCCATCCAGGGGTGAACCGCCTTGCCTTCGTCGCCCAGCACGGTGGCATTCATCGCCTCGCTGTACTTGCGACCGAGCTGGAACACGTGGCCTACCTCGATGCCGCGCTTGATCGACAGCACGCCCTTGCCGTCGGGTGACGGGTCACCCTCGACCACGTTACGCAGGTCGGCGACCTTGGGCAGGGCCACGTCGCGCTCCCAGTTGATGCCGAAGTAGTGCTTGCCGTCGACGTTGGCACCGGCGCCGAAGTCGCTCATCAGCGCCACGCTGCGATCGATGACGATCGGCATCTCGAGCCCCACCGGGCCCAGCGAGCCGGGGCCGGCGCCCACGGCGGCGCGGATCTCTTCTTCGCTGGCCATGGTCAGCGGCGTCGCCACCTCCTCGAGGTGCTCGGCCTTGACCTCGTTGAGTTCATGATCACCGCGCACCAGCAGCGCCACCAGGCCGCCCTCGTGGCCGTGCACCATCAGGGTCTTGATGGTCTTCTCGATGGGCAGGCCGTGCTGCTCGACCAGGGTGGCGATGGTCTTGGCATTGGGGGTGTCGACCAGCCTCAGCTCCTCGGCGGGCTCGGCGCGGCGGGCATCGCTGTCCAGGGGCGCAGGCAGGGCCTCGGCCTTTTCCATGTTGGCGGCGTAGTCGGACTCGGTGGAGAAGACGATATCGTCCTCGCCGGAGTCGGCCAGTACGTGGAATTCGTGGGAGCCGGTACCGCCGATGGAGCCGTTGTCGGCGATCACCGGACGGAAGTCGAGACCCAGGCGAGTGAAGATGCGCACGTAGGCGTCGTACATCTTCTGGTAGGTGTCCTTGAGCGAGGCCTCGTCCAGGTGGAAGGAGTAGGCGTCCTTCATGATGAACTCACGCGAGCGCATGACCCCGAAGCGCGGACGGATCTCGTCACGGAACTTGGTCTGGATCTGGTAGAAGTTGGCCGGCAGCTGCTTGTAGCTGGCGATCTCCTTGCGTACCAGGTCGGTGATCACCTCTTCGTGGGTCGGGCCGACGCAGTAGTCACGCTGGTGTCGATCCTTCAGGCGCAGCAGTTCCGGACCGTACTGCTCCCAGCGGCCGGACTCCTGCCACAGCTCGGCCGGCTGCACCGCCGGCATCAGCAGCTCCTGGGCGCCGGCACGGTCCATCTCCTCGCGCACGATACGCTCCACCTTGCGCAGGGTGCGAAGGCCCAGCGGCAGCCAGGTGTACAGGCCGGAGGTGAGGCGGCGAATCATGCCCGCGCGCAGCATCAGCTGGTGGCTGATGACCTCGGCGTCGGCAGGAGTTTCCTTCAGGGTACTGATCAGAAGTTCGGTGGCGCGCATGGGTCCGCAGGTTCCTTCACATCGAGTCTGGTAAGCGCTGGAGGCGAGCAGGACAGCAGGCTGTCCCGTCGATGGCCGTCGAGGGGCATCCTCGGCGACTCGCATCCGGCCATGAAAGTGACGTGCATTGTACGGGGAAGGTGTCATGCCGGCAAAAGCAACCGCCACCGTTGGTGGCGACAAGGAGCGACGGGTGGCGAACGTGGTAGGATGCGCATGAGTTTTATCATGCTGGGCAGCGGTCGAGTCGTTGTCGGCACCGCTTTCCGTCATTTATGCCAGATTACTGCAAGAGGAAGTTGTTCATGCTGCGTCCGCCCCGTCTGCTTACCGGCCTGGTGCTTGCCACCACCCTGACCTCGCTCGTCGGCTGCGGCACCGTCTTTCACCCTGAACGCAAGGGGCAGATCAGTGGTCGCATCGACCCGGTGGTGGCGGTGGCCAACGGCGTCGGCCTGCTGTTCTTTATCGTGCCCGGGGTGATCGCCTACGCGGTGGACTTCTCCAACGGCACCATCTACCTGCCGGGTACGGGCTCCGCCAGCGTCGATTCTCTGCCCATGGGCGAGGGACGCGATCTGGCGAGCCTCGAGCGGCTGGTCAGCGAACGTGTCGGTACCGAGGTCAAGCTGAGCGACGAGCTGGTGCGTGTCGAGCAGGTCGAGAGCCTGGATGAGGCCCTGGCCATGGTGCGCATGGCCAGTGACGAGGCGACCCACGCTGGCCGTGGTTTGCCAGCCCGTGCCTTGCCAGCCAGTACCTCGCCCGACAGCGTGTCGCTGGACGGCTGAGATCGATCACGCCGGGTGCGCGCGCAGCACCCGGCGGCTGCTCCTGTGGTTCTTCCCTTGTCTTGTGATTCTTCCATCGCCGCCTGAGCGGCCGCCCCCGCAGCATCCTTCCCGCAATCTCTACCGCCCCCGACTCAGCGCCTGCGCTGCAGTCTCAGCACGATCAGCCCCGCCACCAGGCCCCAGAAGGCCGAGCCGATGCCCGCCAGGGTCAATGGCGATGCGGTGATGGCGAAGGTGACCAGCACCGCGTCCAGGTTGTCGCCGTCGCTGAAGGCGGTACGTAGCGCACCGCCCAGGGTGGCCATCAGCGCAAGTCCCGCCACCACCGCGATCATGGCGCTGGGCAGGGCGTCGAACAACGACGCCACCGTCGCCCCCAGGGCGCCCAGCAGCAGATAGCCCATTCCCGCCGCAATGCCGGCGGTGTAGCGTCGCCCAGGCTCGCGGTGGGCCTCTTCGCCAAGGCAGGGGGCCGCGCTGATCGCCGCCATGTTGACGCCGTGGCCACCGAAGGGTGCCATCAGCAGCGACGCCAGGCCGGTGGCCCCCAGGCTTGCCGCCACCGGCGGCGTAAAGCCCGCGCTTCTGACCATGGCGAACCCCGGCAGGTTCTGGGTGGTCAGGGTGACCGCGAACAGCGGTATGCCGATACCCAGGCACACCACAGGATCGAAGGCCGGGGTCACCCAGGCGGGACGGGTCAGACTCACGGCAACACCCGCCAGACTCAAGTCGCCGCGGCCCAGGCACAGCGCCACCCCCGCGGCCAGGACCGTGACGATGGCCAGGCGTGGCGCCAGGCGGCGGCACAGCATCCATACACCCAGCAGAGCCAGCGGCAGCCAGGGGTCCGTCTGCACGGTGGTGAAGACTTCCAGCACGAAGGGCAACAGGATGCCGGCCAGCATGGCCGAGGCGATCGACGCCGGCACCACCGCCATAATGCGCTCGACCAGGCCGCTGGCGGCGACGGCGAGCATCAGCAGCGATGACAGCAGGAAGGCACCGACGGCCTGGTCGAAGGGCACGCCGGGCAACTGGGTCACCAGCAACGCCGCCCCGGGCGTCGACCAGGCGGTCAGCAGCGGCATGCGATAGCGCCAGGACAGCCCCAGCGATGTCACACCCATGCCGATGCCCAGGGCCCACATCCAGGAGCCGATCTGGGCCTGATCGATAGCGGCGGCCTGGGCCGCCTGGAAGATGATCGCGGCGGAACTGGCGTAGCCGATCAAGACCGCGGCGAACCCGGCGGCCAGCGTGGAGGGATGAAGGTCGTCGAGCATCTTCGGGCGATGCGTCTGGCCAGCCTTGGCGGCCAGTGAACTTGGCGAAGCTTTCATGAGACGGTCCAGAAAAAGCCAGGGAAACCGCGGAGCGGGTACATTGGTGCTTGTGCGTTATAACGTCCAAGGCTAGCAGTGGACGTTATAACGCACAAGCATGCTGAAGTGAGAGAAGAGAGAAGAGAGAAGAGACGAGAGACGAGGAACAAGAGGCAGGAGTCGTGGCGCGTAAGGTGTGGTGTGCTGACCGCAAGCGACGGCGGGCCAGCGGCGTAAACCTTGCGTATACTGGGCCGACCTTTCTGGAGGCCGCCATGCAGGATATTGCCGACCATATCGCCACCACCCTGAAGGGACTGCGCCAGGCTCAGGGCTGGAGTCTCGAGCGTGCCGCTCGCGAAACCGGCGTCAGCAAGGCCATGCTCGGCCAGATCGAGCGTGGCGAGTCGAGTCCCACCGTCGCCACGCTATGGCGTATCGCCAGCGGCTTTCGGGTCAGCTTCTCGTCGCTGTTCGGGAGCCCGACACGGGCCATGGACGGCCCCCTGGAAGAACGGCGCGTGAGTATCGACGATTCGGTATGGGGCAGGGACAGCGCCGGCATGCGCGCCAAGCTGCTGTTTCCCTATGATCCCATGCTGGGTTTCGAGATGTTCGAGATCGAGCTGGCCGAAGGCGCCGAGAGCGCTTCCAGTCCCCATGCGCCGGGGGTGGTGGAGCATCTGGTGGTGGTGGAGGGCGAGCTGGTGCTGGCCATCGACGACGACTGGCATCTGTTGAAGGCGGGGGAGGGGCTACGCTTCTTCGCCGATCGTCCCCACCTGATGCGCAATGAGGGGCCGGGGACGCTGCGCTTTCACGATGTGATCCACTATCTACCCGGTGCCGCCAGCGACGGTTCCGGTTGAAGCTCGTCCCGTCACGTCGTCAGAGTGCTTTCCGTTGCGCTCCTTGTTCCAATTGCTCCAGCGCCTCGGGTCGATAGCGCTCGAGCAGGGCCCATAGCCTTGCCGCGCTGTCGGCGTCTGGCTGGCCATCGAAGTTCGCCGGGCGAAAGTGCAATTGGAAGGCCCGCAGGGTGGCGCGACTGGCGTCATCCCACACGCCACTGGCTTCGATCCCGTAGCCCCAGGCGGCCAGCGCCCGCTGCCATTCGATCAACGCCGGTGGTTCCCGCTCGAAGCGGCTGCGGTAGTGGGCGACGCGCGGGGCCTCGGGCCAGGCGCCGATGCCGGCCTCGTGAAGCTTGCGCCAGGGAAAGGCCGGCCCCGGGTCGAGCTTGCGCAGCGGTGCCACGTCGGAGTGCGCCAGCACGTGCTCCGGGGCGATCCGGTGACGCTCGATGATATCCCGGGCCAGCGGAATCAAGGCGTTGAGCTGGTCACCGGGGTAGCTTGCCCAGCGCACCGGGCCCTCGGGGGCATCTAGCTCGCTGCCGACCCAGGGGCGATCGGGCCCCTGGTTGACGATCTCGATGCCGATGGAGGTGTCGTTGAGCCCCACGCGATTGCCCCAGCGGCTGGCGCCGGCGTGCCAGGCACGGCGGCTCTCGGGCACGAGCTGGAACACCACCGGGGTATTCTGCAGGCGTCGTGTGGGCAGCGGCACCAGGTAGTGGCTCGATACCCGGGGTCCGGTCAGGGCGCGCAGTGAGTCGGCCTGGTTCTCGTCGGTGTAGTGCAGGATCAGGAAGTGCACGCGACTATTGTGGCCCCGAGCCGGGTGGCGGTGGTCCACCACATAGCCGTCGCGCGGCTCCAGGGCGGGGCCCCGCTGGATCAGCGCCTCGGTGGCCAGGCCGCCGGCAAGGTCGCAGCCGGCAAGCCCCAGCAGTGAAACAAGCAGGGTACCGACGATCAGTCCAGGTCTGCGTCGATCGCGGCGATGCCCCGGCGCAGTCACAAAGGCCGTGGCGTCTTTCCCTGTCCACTTCGTTGTCCTCCTGGTCAGCCACCCGGTCAGCCACCTGGTCATGCACTTTGGCATCCGTTCTGTCATCCGCTTTGGCCTCCAAGCCACAGTCGCACCAGCAGGCCAAGCACCAGGGTGCTGGTGACGCTGGCCAGGGTTCCCAGCAGCACATACTCGGTCAACTTGCGGTCTCGGCTCTCCTTCAGGTCACCAAAACGCAGCACGGACTTGGCCGCCAGCAGAAAGCCGACGGCGGTGAGTTGGTCGAGCAGGGTCAGGGTCAGTACCAGCAGGCGCTCGAGGATGCCGATGCGGGCGCCGGCCCGATCCAGCGTACCGGGTGCCTTGAGTTGTCGAGCCAGGGGGGCCATGGCCAGGGCGATGGCGACCGCCATGGGCCGGGTGACCAGCAAATAGGCGAGCAGCAGGAGCAGCGAGGACGGTGTACTCAGGTGTGCAAGCATCGCTGTCAGTGGCGACAGGCTACCGACGAGCCACAGCCACACCACCACGATGGTCGCGCCGTGCAGGCCCTGGTCGAGCATGAACAGGCCAAGTTGCCGGGTGGGCCAGCGTCGCGTCGCCTTGGTCTTGGCGGCGTCGATCGTCCAGTGGGCGAGCCCCAGCATCATGGCCGCCAAGGTGGCGTCGATGCCGTCGTCGATACCGGCGACAGACTGCAAGGCGCACAGCGCAAGCCAGGCAAGGACGGCATGCACCAGAGCATGCAGTGCCAGACTGGGACTGCGTATGCCGCGGGCCTGTCTATCCGCTACCCAGCGATCCGGTTGCAGCACGAAGTCGCCAAGCAGGTGCGCCAGCAGCAGGGCCAGTAGAAGCGACAGCGACGACGATGACGCTGGTGCGAGATCCAGGACCAGAGTGTTCATGTGCGCTCCTGCGCCGCCGACGCCAGACAGGCCAGGGTATCGCTCAGCAGTGCCCAACGGGCGGTCTTCAGTCGCTTGTGGACACTGGGCTGGCGGATGCCCAGTCGGCCGGCCATCTCGGCCTGGGTCAGCTCGGGCTCGGCCAGGCTGAGGGCCACCACCTGAGCGGAGGGGCTGGACCAGGCGTCGATCATCTCGTCGAGATAGCGTATCAGCAGCGACTCGGCGGTGGTCTCGGGCTGGTCGAAGCCAAGGTGAGCGCCATGGGCGGACAGACCGTCCAGGGCCTGCCCTGAGGCCATGAAGGGGGGATCATCGGCGTCGGCCAGGGGGGCGCCCGGGGCCCAGCCCGCC
>NZ_JASHIT010000063.1:0-20577 GCF_030733595.1 Halomonas sp. MMSF_3323
TTCCCCGATAGCTCAGTTGGTAGAGCAAATGACTGTTAATCATTGGGTCACAGGTTCGAGTCCTGTTCGGGGAGCCAGTGCGGCATCTGGCACTCATAGCGCTTATCGCTAGTTCCCTCGGTGCAACCCTCCTTCTTGTTACTCTCTTCGTAGCGAATTCCTTCTTAGCTATTTTCTCCGTTGTTACCTAATTTCTCCTGCTCGCTGTTTCTCGCCAACTGGCGGCGACACGTGGCTCGATTCGCTCCATCCTCGCTCTCGCGCTTGCCCAATGGCGGCATCAGTCTTATCTCGACGCTGCTTTTTCGTGTGTCGATAGCTTCGACCCAGTTCGTCCCTGGGCTGCAGCACTCCAGAAGGGCCCGCAGAACCAGCTCACGCACTCTTGTCATGGCATCTTGTTGGGAAGCCTCCCCGCTGGCAAATGGCCTTGTCAGGCGTCATCCTTGGCTAAATGATTGATGGTAGGCGGTCGCTGCCGACGTTGGACGTTTCGGCTGGACAGGATCGACGTTAGACGACGCGGTGACGCCTCACGCAGCCAGGCATGGCTTGGGAATTACGGCGAAAGGAGATGCAGCATGAGCGATAAATCAACCTCTCGGGAGCCGTCGAAATCTCCCGCCCTGACTCTGCACATCGGTCATGAAGAGCTGGTCATTCGCCAGCGCTACGAGGTGCTCAGTATCGTCAACGACCTCTTGATCGGCACCTGGTTTATCATCGGCAGCATTCTGTTTTTCTACGAGTCGCTTGCCTATATAGGGACCTGGCTGTTTCTGATTGGCAGTATCGAGATGATGATACGGCCGCTGATTCGCCTCGCCCGGCGGGTCCATATCAAGCGCCTGCATCCGGAGGCACCTGCCGCAGTGGATGCGGGGCATGACTATTGATAGAGAGGCATGCTGGGTGACGAGTCGTCATTTAGCTCTACTCGTAGTGCGTCCATAGTCTTAAGACTTTAATGGTCTTTTCTTCCTGTATGACCTGATAGACGAGCCTGTGTTGAATGTTGATCCTTCTGGAGTAGGCCCCTGAGAGATCTCCGACAAGCTTTTCGTAAGGGGGTGGCGTTTGATACGGGTCCATGCGAAGGATGGCCAGCAACTCTTGTGCCTTGGCCTTTAGGCCTGATGAGGCGAGCTTTTTCGCATCTTTTTGAGCTTGCCTGGTGTAGTAGATCCTCCAGCTCACCAATCGAGCTCCTGATCACACTCGGCGAGGTCGGTTTCCATTCCTTCACGAATCGATTCACGCATGCCAGGTATGGAGAGTAGGTGGAGGGTTTCGTTGATGGCGCGCCAGTCCTCTTCAGCCAGTAACACTGCATTGCCCCTTTTTCCAGTGATGACAATGGGTTGATGGCTTTCCGTCGTTTCATCAATTAGAGCGTACAGCTTCGAGCGGGCTTCTGTTGCATTCAATATGGTCATTAGTCGCCTCCATTTTTTGCTAGCGTACGCTAAGGCGTACGCAAGATCAATCTAGCCTTCTGGCGTTGTTGGCGCCCACGGGTGGTTCAGCAAAGAAAATCGCCCTCGTTGCCTGATCGGCAGCGAGGGCGATGTCGTTTCTGCGTAGAGAGGATGCTGGTGGTCAGCCGGTGTGTGGCTTTATCACATCAGCCCATCGCAGCGGCCCGGTTCCTGGCCCGCTTGCGCAGGGCAATGACGATGGTGGTGCCCAGAAGCAGCACGGCGATGGCGATCAGGCTTGCGCTGATCGGGCGCGAGAAGAAGATGCCGAGATCGCCCTGGGACATCGCCAGCGAGCGACGCAGCTCGCTCTCGGCGATGGGGCCGAGCACCAGGCCAAGGATGATCGAGACCAGCGGGAACTTGATCTTCTCCAAGAGGAAGCCGAGCACACCGAAGCCAAGCATCAGCCAGACGTCGAACATCGAGTTGCGCACCGAGTAGGTACCGACGATGCAGCACATCAGGATGATCGGGCCCAGCGCCGAGTAGGGCACGTTAAGCAGCCGGGTGAACAGTTTGATGAACGGCTTGGAGAACGCCAGGATCATGAAGTTCACCACGAACAGCCCAGCGAACACCGCGTAGATCAGGTCGCTCGAGGTCAGCATGAACATCGGCCCCGGCTGCAGGCCATGCATGATGAAGGCGCCGAGGATGATCGCGGTGGTACCGCTTCCCGGAATCCCGAGCGCGAACAGCGGCACCAGGGCGCCCATGGCGGCGGCGTTGTTGGCGGCCTCCGGTGCAGCGATACCTTCCGGTGCGCCCTTGCCGAACTTCTCTGGGTGCTTGGACCAGCGCACGGTCTCGCTGTAGCTGACCATGGCGGCGGTGCTGGCGCCGATGCCCGGCAGGATGCCGATGATGACGCCAAGGATGGATGAGCGCGACAGGGTGACGCCGATCTTCTTCAGGATGGGGGCGTCGAAGATCTTGATCTTGACCTTGGTCAGCGGTTGTTCGGCGTCACGGCTCAGGGAGCGCTTCATCACCTCGGACACCGCGAACAGGCCGACGATCACCGGAATCAGCCCGACCCCCTCGGCCAGGTTGAGGTTGTCAAAGGTATAGCGGCTGGTTCCGGTGAGCGGGTCGATGCCGATGGTGGCGATCAACAGGCCCAGGGTGGCGCCGATCAAGCCGAGGATCAGCCGGCCACCGAGGGAGGCCACCACGGTCAGGCCGAGGATGGCGAGTGCGAAGTACTCGGGGGAGGAGAACTTCAGCGCCACCGAGGCCAGCATCGGGGTGAAGATGATCAGCGCGATGGTGCCGACCAGCCCGCCCACCGCCGAGCTCAGCACGCCGATGCCCAGCGCCTTGCCGGCCTCGCCCTGCTGGGTCATGGGGTAGCCGTCGAAGGCCGTCATCACCGCCTCCGGGGTGCCCGGGGCGCGATAGAGGATGGCGGTGATCAGCCCCGAGAAGACGGTGGAGCCGTAGATGGCGGTCAGCAGCATGAACGCCTGGGTGGGCTCCATGCCGTAGGTGACCGGCAGCAGGATGACCACCAGGATCACGCCGCTGATGCCCGGCAGCGCGCCACCGATAAAGCCGATGAACACGGCCGAGGTCAGGATCAACAGGTTCATGGGCTGGAAGACCACGCCTAGCCCACTGAGAAAACTCTCCAGCATCGTCAGCTCCCGCGAAATACTGGTGGAAAATCGTACCGGCTGGGTGTCATGGCAGGGGGATGCCCAGCAGGGTGGAGAACACGCCCTGGATCAGCGCAACGGCGATGACCACGGTGGCAAGCAGGGCCGCCCAGTGGCGCGCGCCAAGCAGCAGGGTGCAGGCCAGGGTGAAGATCACGGTGGCCAGCAGAAAACCGATGGCCGGCATCAGCAGGGTGTAGGCAACGGTGGTGCCCATCAGCCACCAGTGGCGGTTGGCGGCAAGAAACCCAGGGTTAAGAGCAACGTCAGCGGCTTCGGTGGTGCTGTCGGTAACGTTGTCGGTGGCGCTGTCGGTGGCGCTGGCCTGGCCGGCGTCAGCCTGTTGGCCGGGGTCAGTCGCTGGGGCTTTCTCCATCGAAGCCTTGGCCTCGGCGTCGCTGGCACGCTCTTTGGCCTGGCTCATGCGGGTGGAGACCAGCAGGGTCGCCGACAGCACGATCAGCAGGAGCAACAGCGACAGCGGCCACAGGCGCGGGCCGATAAAGGTCGAGACGTCCTCGGAGCTCGGGAAATCAAGCGTCGGCACCAGGGTGACGGCGGCCAGTACCAGCAGCAGGACGGCAAAGACGGTGAACTTGGTATGCATGGTGAGGCTCGGTTCACGGCGGGCCAGCGGGAGCGAGTCCCGTCAGCGCAAGGTGAGGGGCCGGGTAGTACCCGGCCCGCCAGTCCACGGGATCAGGTGTTTTCCAGAAGCCGCGTGTAGAGTTCCAGGTTCTGCTCGAGCTTCTCGCGGTAGTCGTCGCTACCCAGCCAGCCCTCGCGGTAGTGCAGGTTCACCCGCTCTTCATACTCCTGGTAGGTCTCGGAGTCGTAGACGCTCTTCAGTGTGGATTCGAGCTTCTCGACGATGGCGTCCGGGGTGTCGGCGTGGACGAAGATGCCGCGCTCGTTGCCGTCGGTCAGGTCCCAGCCGTTCTCGACGGTGGTGGGGATGTCCGGGAAGTTCTCCAGACGCTCTTCGGCGAACACCAGGATCGGCATCATCTCGCCGGATTCCATGTAGCTCAGCACCGAGCTGATCTCGCCGAACAGGCCATCGATGTTGCCGCCCATGACGTTGGCGGCGACGCTGCCTTCCTCGTCGTAGGGGATGAAGCTGATGTCCAGGCCGGTGGCGTCACGGAACGACAGGAAGGCCATGCGGTCGGGGCTGGCCGCGTGGGTGCCGCCGATGATGACCTGGCCCGGGTTGGCTTTGGCGTGCTCCATGAAGGCGTCGAAGTCGGCGTACTTGTCCGGATCGACGATCAGCGTCATCACGTCGGACTGCATGCGCGCCACCGGGGTGAGCTGGTCGAGGCCGGTGGGGTTCTGGCCGGCGGCAAGCGAGGTGACCAGGGTCGAGGAGGCGAAGTCCAGGGTGTGGCCGTCGGCGTCGCCGTTGGCGGTACGCTGGTGGGCCAGGGCGCCGGAGGCGGACGGCAGGTTGACCACCGTCACGCGGGTGTCCATGGCCTCTTCAAGCAGCGGCTTGATGGTGCGCGCGAAGTTGTCGGTGCCGCCACCGGCGCCGGCGGCGACCAGGAACTGCAGCGGCTTGGAGGGGAAGTCGGCCGCCTCGTCGGCGGACAGCGCGGCGGGGCTCGCAACGACGAGCGACAGGCCGAGGGCGCTGGCGGTGATGATCGCGTTTCGGGTGATCATGGCGTTCTCCTGGGGGTGGTTGTTGTGGTTGAGCATGGGCGTCTGCCCAGTGGTTGCCAGGTGGCCCGACATGACGTCAGGCCGGTTCGGAGGAAGATTCGGCGGTGGAGAAGAACATCGCGTCCTGCTCGCGGCGAAGGTGGAGCAAGGTGGAATCCGGCAGTTGTACGTCGGCCACGCTGATCAACTGTCCTGCAGCCACATCGCGCTTGAGGGTGGCGCCGGGCAGCAGATAGAAGGGCACCGGGGTGGCATCGACCAGTGCAGCGGCGGGGTGCACCTCGGGCTGAAGGCCGGCAATGTGGCGATGATGGCCCTTCATCTCAAGCTCCTGCCCCTTGCTGAGTGACACCGTGGCGCGGGCGACCAGGTCAACCGCCGGGCGGGTGGCCTGGCCGCCGCCGGAGGGCAGGCCCTTGAGCACGGCGTCGAGCAGCGAGATCGGCGCCTCCAGGCCCAGCAGGTGGCGCGGCAGGTAGACCATGGCGCTTTTCTTGCTGCGACTCAGGATATGGCCCTTGCCGTCCAGCACCTCCCAGGCGTGGGCGTCCTCGCAGCGCACCACCACAAAGACGCCACCGGCGAAGCTCAGCTCGTCCGGGCGGCGCAGGCAGTTGAACACCTCCAGACGCCCCGTGCCGGAGAGCACGCCGCCGTTGCCTTCCAGATCCAGCAGGGTCGGCACCTCATGGGTACGCAGCACCAGGGCGTGGAAGGCAGGGTGGTCGGGGGTAAGGCCGGTGGCGTTGGCCACATTGGTCATCTCGCACAGGTCCGGTGCGGAGATCTGCGGGATGGCGCTCAGGTGCTCGCCACGGGCGCGCACCACGCTGCGCTCGTCGCCCTCGGGCAGCGTCCACAGGTCGGCCATGTCCGGGGCGTCGAAGCGGATGCCGTTGCACCAGATCGCCTGATCCGCCTCGTCCCAGACAAAGTCGTATTCGCTGCTCTTGCCGGCGGCAATGATCTCGAAGCCGAGCGTCTGGGCCCAGGTCACCAGGCCGATCAACAGACTCGGTTGATCACCGTCCAGCGGAGTGAACAGGCGGCCGTGGCGGTTACCCAGGCGGGTCAGGTAGGGGCCGACCACCGATTCGGTTTCCTTGGTGGCGATACCGACGTGCTTGCCGGCCTTGAGCGCACTGGCCGCGTGGGCGGCACCGGCGTTTGGTATACCGGTGCTTTCCACCAGAATGTCGAAATCCAGGTGCTTGACCACTTCGAGATCGCCACAGGCGACAAACTTACCCGCCTGCCAGGCGTCGTTTGCCTCGTCCGACGTTTGGCATACCGCAATCTGCGAGGCCGGAATGCCGGCCTTCTCGAACGCCTGGGCGGCCGTCTCGGCGCTGATGTCCACCGCGATACGCGCGTTCATGCCGGGCATCTGCTGGGCCTGACGGAGGATGCCGCGACCGAAATCGCCAGCGCCCGCGACGCATGCCTCGACGGTGGTGGCGGTATCAAAGTGGTGAAGGTAATTCATGGTCGTAGAGCGTCTCCGTGCTGGCCTGGCCCACCGCTGGCGCGATGCCGGGGGGGGCTGCCTGAGCGGGTTGAAGGCCTCGGTCTGGAAGGATCGGGCGGGATCAAGATGCAGAGAAATGTAGTGGTATACCATTTTGATGGTCAAACGATTGGGGCATAGACCTTGGTCGCATAAGACAAAAAATGTGCGTTATATCGTTGAATAACAACGAATAAATGAAGTGAGACAAACCGCGTAAATGTTTGCCCGTCAAAAAACGGTATGCCATTCTTTAGATATCGAAGACCATGACGGCGATAACGATGGACGAAGCGGCAGTGGACGCACGCGAAGGACTGGTGGAGAAGGTCGCCAACTACCTGCGTGAACATATCGTGATGGATCACTTCCAGCCCGGACAGCGGCTGCCCGAGCGCAAGCTGGCCGAAGAACTGGACGTCTCGCGCACCCCCATGCGCGAGGCGTTCAAGATCCTCGCAGCAGAAGGGTTGGTGGTCATCTCCCCACGCCGGGGTGCGGTGGTCGCCGACGTCAGCCCCCAGGACGTGCAGGAAAAGGCCTACGTGCTGAGCGTGCTGGAGCAGTCAGCCGCGGAGCTCTGCTGCACCAATGCCAGCGACGACGACATCGCCGAACTGCAGGCCCTGCACTTCGAGATGAAGGCCGCCTTCCTGCGACGCGACCGCCAGAACTACTTTCGCCTGAACCAGGCGATCCACAACCGCATCGTCTCGCTCTCCGGCAACAACTCCCTGATCGAGATTCACGCCACACTTAGCCGACAGCTCTACCGAGTGCGTTATCTTTCCAACCTGAAAAACGAGAAGTGGTCCGTCGCCATGGACGAGCACGAAGCCATCATGGCCGCCCTGGAAGCCCGCGACGGCAAGCAAGTGGGCAACGAACTGCGCAACCACCTCGGCAAGACCTGGATGAAGTACGCCAACCCCGCACCCAAGGACCAGCCTCTCGCCGATGTTGACACCGAGAGCGGCCAATAGGTGAGGTAGGTGCGGCAGGCGACGCCGGCCAGCCAAGGGCGTGATAGCGAGACACTGATGGGCAGGATGCAGAGCAGGTGAAGTAATGACGCTAAACGAATATCGAGCGAAGGGGAGGGGCCGGCTAACTCCGTCCATCAGCCGAGCCAAGAAGCTACGTCCGCTTCGAGCCTTTGCGGTCAGAGAGTGATTAGCCGTCAATCGGCGGGCGGGAATTGCTGCTTTTGGTGAAGGACCCGCATGATCCGGATATCTGAGCCTGCCAACTGATAGGAGATCAGAAGCGATACTTCCGGAAGGATTAGCAAGCGACCAGGAATACCTTGGCGCTCTACGCCGAGTAGCGGTTGCAGCATCAGCAGTTCTGCCCTTTCCTCGATCTGGCCATCAGTCCGTTCGGCAACCACAGGATTGAACTGGTAGAGGAAGTCGAAAATGGCTTCACGCCTTGTCAGACCCTCTTCTTCCCTTGGAATCGCCGATTACCGGGGCAAGGTCACGGGCGCGGATCCGTGACTTTCGTTCTGCCATCCGGGATTTTGCGGTTTCATGATCGACAAAGGTCGCTGCACCGGCTTCGGGCCTGTCAAACGCTCGCTTGACCTGAAGCGATAACCAGTCATGGTGTGACGTTGCTTGGCGCTGTTGCTTGGCGCTGTTGCTCGGCGAGTTGTTCTGCCAATTCCCTGCAGGCGCCACTAAGCGTACGCCCCTGGCTCTCTGCCATCTGCTGGGCTAGGCGCTTTGTCTCTTCATCGATGCGAAACTGTATACGGGTATCCATCTGAAGCCTCGCAGCTCATTCTGACGTATTCACGTATATTGGCTCGTTTTGGTGCTCAGTATGGCAACCCAGGCCCGCTTGCCGCGCTGGGCGTGAATACGCTTCCTGGTAGCGATACCTCGAAACGTTGCCTCACAGACGCACGGAGCTGTTCCGGTCAATGGCGGCAAGGTTCTGTGGTGGATCAAAAACGCATCGCGGTTACCTGGCGCCGAGCTGAACAAGCTATACCACCCATCCGCCATATGCGAGTGATTGCTTGCTCGCGCTGGGCAGGGCAGTCGTATCAGCTTCAAATCTCTATCCCCGAATTTTATTCGAGCAAGTGCTTCCAAAAAGCAGTTTCCGAAATTCAACAGTTTGTAAGACTTAAGCCAAAAAACACGTAAATTCGTTCCCATTCCTCACATCTTTTGTCTATTCTGCTGCTAATGGCCAACGCCAAGCTATAAACAGTGCCGCTACGAGCACGACAACAACGATCATGCGCAGGGATAGGAAAGCCGACGATGGCCAAGGGATGACCAGCCAACGCTAATCTGACGTTCAATGCGGGCGCCTTGCCGCCTGTTTGGCAGGCATCGGCAGCGTGCTGCCGATTTTGGTTACCCGTCCTCAATTCCTTCCGTACTCGTGATCGCACAGCGGCATTCGTCGCGCTGGGTGGTCATGTCGTGTGGCCGCCGTGGCGGTAGCGTGCCTGGTCGGTAGTTCGATTGTTCGTAGGTGAAGGGGGAGGGCTTTCTCTCCTCAACATGCCTTCGCAGTTTCTCTGCGTGCGTTATTCATGCGTGTATGCGAAATAAGGCACAGTATTTAGAGGAATGTTCGAAATGATGCATTAGAAGGCGTGTTTATTGCGCACATGCGCTTTAAAATTACGGCCAATCAATGGCTTTACGATCACGGTAGAGCGATTTTTGGCATGCGCACTTTAAACATGAGTATGCGTGTTTTGTTCCGGATTACTCCGTCGTAAAGTGAGGGGTTTATGGAAAAATTCAAAGATATAGGCTGCAATTTGGGTGCGTTCATGCGGAAGAGAAATGAGCATGCCTATGAATAAAATGTTAACTGCTCGCGCACGGAGAGAATATGAGCGCCGGAGATTGGATATCGCTTTTTATGGTGCTAATAGCAAGCGCCTCAGCGACAATTACTTATGTTGTCTATCGAACTGCAATAGATCCGGAAATAATCGTCTATGCAGATGTGGACAGGCTTCGCCCCTCAATTGTTAATCTCATTATCAAGAACATAGGGAAGGGACCTGCCTTAGATATTAAATTTCTAACTAATCGACCCTTGCCCAGCAAAGCGTTCGGCATTGAGGTTCCTAAGGAAATGCCTGGGCCCATGATTGATGGGCCGATTATTGTAGGTGTTCCGTATCTTGCTCCAGGCCAAGAATTGATAATCACCTGGGGACAATATGGTGGTCTAAAAAAATATCTCGGTGGTGCTCCTATCGAAGTAACCTCTACCTACAGCCGATCAAAGCGCTTGCGGCCTGCTTCCGCATCTATATCAAGTTTAAGCAAACTAGATATTACTCAGTTTGAAGGTACGAATGCGAGTGACCACAATTGGGGCCCGAAAGTCGTCAAGGCAATAGAAACTACTAATAAACAGCTAATGAGTATAGAAAAAACGGTAGCTGAATCGGGCAAGATTGAAGGCAGTTAACAAGCGAAAGCAGTCGGATAAATTACTCGCTGCGCTCCCAATTTGCCGCTGTTGCGGGCGTTATGCACTAAACCAAATATGAGGTAAGAATCGAAAAATGTCAGAGCCAAAGTTATTCATTTCCTACTGTTGGTCGAGCCCTGAACATGAAGATTGGGTTCTCCGACTTGGTACTGAACTCCGAGAGAATGGGGTGGATGTAATATTAGATAAATGGGATCTGAAAGAAGGGAATGATGCTAACGCATTTATGGAGAAAATGGTTTCAGATGAAGAAATCAAAAAGGTCATCTTGGTTATAGATGAGCAATATAGCGATAGAGCTAATGCGAGAAGAGGCGGTGTTGGAACAGAGACCCAAATTATCTCAGCCGAGGTCTATGAAAGCGTCGATCAAAATAAGTTTGTTGCCGTCGTAGCGAGCAGAGATTTAGAGGGAAAAGCAAAGCTTCCTGTATTTTACAAGTCGAGAATCTACATTGACCTCTCTGATGATGAGCTATATGGCAAAAACTTTGAGCAGTTGTTGAGATGGATTTATGATAAGCCGTTAAACATAAAACCTGAAATAGGAAAAAAACCAGCATTCTTAGATGAGGAGGAACAAGTCTCATTGGGGACATCAGTTGCCTTTCGTAGATTAGTGGAAGCAATAAGAAATAACCGTTCGCATGCACATGGCGCATTAGTTGAGTATCTGAGCTTGTTTTCAGAGAACTTTTCACGACTTAGGCTGGAGCCAAGCAATGGGGCTAGTAATTTTGATCAAAAAATAGTAGATAGCATCGAGCAATTCATCCCTGCCAGAAATGAGTTGGTGGAGGTATTTGCTGTTATTGCTCAATATAACCAAACGACAACTTCAGCCCCGGTAATACATAAATTTTTTGAATCTCTTATTCAATTTCTAGATAGGCCAGATGGTGCTAGTTCCTATCATAAGTGGGACTGGGACAATCTGAAATTCATTATTCAAGAATCTTTTATTCTATGCGTTTCGATTTTCCTAAAACATGAAAGATTTGATATCGTTGCTTACTTGCTGAATCAGCGATATTACATTGAAAATGATGCACGATATGGGCGTAGTACCATGGCCTCCTTCGGGGTATTTCGAAATTATCTTGAGTCTCTTAACCATCGAAATAGCCGGCTCAAACTTCAACGATTATCAGTTCACGCAGATATGATCAAGGAGAGGTGTACAGATTCAGGAGTTTCATTCGATACAATGATGCAAGCTGATTTTGTTTTGTATCTGGTGGAGGCATTGCAAAGTATTAAGGAAGATCGAAGGCAAGAGTGGTGGCCAGAAACTCTTGTATTCAAATCATTTCATGGTGGACCCTTTGAGATTTTCCTTAGATCTGAATCTATTGAGTACTTTAGCCGCCTAGCCTCAGTTTTAGGTGTAAGTAAGAAAGCAGATCTGGAGCCATTTGTTGAAGGTATAAAGGATGATTCTATTTACGTTCCAAAGTGGCAGTTTGAAAGAATCGCTCCTTTGGAATTAATGAACTATGAAAACCTGTGCACACGTGCATAACAAAGTGCTGCTAGGGACAAACATACGCTGCGCTTCGGTTTTCCCCAGAGCACGGCGTTAGGCAGTCATCAGAGAAAGCATGAAGGGCTATGGATTTCAGAGAAAAATATAAAGAATGGCTTGAGCCGACTGACGATGCTCCTCCCATATGGTACCGAAAAAGGGGCTACGCATTTGAGGAGATACTTAAAAGCTGTTTAGAGCATGAGCAACTAGATCCTCGCGCAAGTTATAAAGCCGAAGGAGAACAGATTGATGGATCATTCTTTCTCGATGGCAGTGTTTTTCTGCTAGAGGCAAAATGGCATAAAGATGAGTTGCCAGCTTCAGCTATTTATCAGTTCAAGGGTAAAGTAGACGGCAAACTGGCTGGAACAATTGGGGTTTTTATCTCCATGTCTGGTTACTCCAAAGATGCAGTTGATGCTTTAACACTTGGAAAGTCTCTAAATGTAATTCTGTTCGGTAAGGAAGATATCGACGCGGTAATCATCGGGGGGAGTAGTTTCAGAAGTGTTCTGAAATCTAAGCTTAGAATTGCAGCTGAAGAGGGTGTTGTCTACCATTCAACTGAAATGGAACAAGTGTCAAAAGATGGTCAAACCATCATCGAAGCCTTCACTTACGACAATATGTCATCAATGCTTGTGAAGCAGGATTCAAATTTTGAAGCAACTTCTGACTTAGTCATTGTCTGTGAAGGAACCACTGACCGAGAACTACTGTCGCTTTTGACAACTAAAATTCTCAGTAAGTTTGGTCTTACCAAGAAAATCAATATTATTGTCGCCATGGGTAAAATGACTATCCCCCGTGTTGCCAATGCTGCTAGCAATATCATCACAAGCGCTCCTGTTCTAATCGTTACAGACTCAGATAATGACATTGGCAAAACCCGCGACATGTTAAACCGAGGAGTTGAATTGGATAGCTGGAGGTGTTCGATTCCAGATCCAGAAATAGAGTCTTGGCTTGGTTTGGATCCTAAGGATTTCCATCGCCGGTATCGAGGAACAGAGATGCGCGAGATGTTAACCAAGCTTGTTAACGACCTAGACCTTGAAGAACTATCGGAGCGAGATGCATCCTTCAAAACGTTTTATGACTGGATCAAGAATGCCTAACAAAGCGCTGCTACGGAAAAGTTACTCGCTGGCGCTCGCAAATTTCCGCAGAGCGCGGCGTTAGAGAACACTAAGGGTGAAATGTGGTAGTTCGAGAGAGAATAACGTGTTTGACTTGCGATACACCTATTACAGCCAGGATATGGGTTGGCCACAACCCAGAGCAAATTCACGCATTTCAATGTCCTAGTTGTAAAGAAGAAATTACGATAGGAATGGAGGTCGATCTCGAAAATGTATCTACAACAATAGCCCATGTTGAAAATTGTACGCATGGTGAGACTGAAGGCCCTGTCGTCAATCTAAGTCCTCATTTCGTGATTGACCAAAAGAATGAAACATTGGATCAAAGCTTTTCCTGGATGGATCAAGTAAAGTACATTCGAGAAACTAGTAAGCTGCCAGAACCCGAAAGGCCAAAAGGTATACAGGGGCCGATAATACTAGATGCTTACAATGAATTGGGCGGTGTAAGTAATGCCACAGAGATGTGGAAAATTATTAAGAAAGGCTGGTCACTTAGAGAAAATGGGCAAGCCGAACTAAGTCAAAAAACGCTTTCCGGATACTCCCGATATGGATATGAAGACGAAATTAAACTAGAAAATATTCTTTATGATTTTCTAGCGCAAATGCTAATGCCTCGGAAAATGCAACTGTTTTATGATGGGTTAGAGTTTATTAAACAGGCCAGAGAAACTAATGGCGAAGAGTTTTTTAGGTTTAGGGAGTTCTATGTAAATGAAATTAGGTCTGATAACTTACGTAGGTATTTGGAAATTCTTTCAGAATATTTTAAGGGGTATTCTGAGTATGACCAAGCCATATTGTACGTCAAAAATGGTGCACCTGTTCCGGATGGTTGTATAGCTACATCTTCAGGGTTTAAAACAACGAAAATGTTTTACGGAAACGCCTTTGAGCACTACACGTCAAATATTTCGACCTTGGCTTGCATAAACAATATTTTGAATGGCCGAAAATTCGATCAATTTAAGAATATGGATTTGAAAAAGTATTTAACCATTAACAAGGCTAATAGGGCTAACCCAATCAAAGAGAATCAGCTGTTATCAGGTTTTTGTAACTGCTTGGATAGTACCTTAAGAAACTCGTCTCATCACGGAGCATTGATATTAGTTAAAAAACGTCGCTATATTGAGTACAGAAGCGGAGGCACGGGAGCCAAAAGAGAAATGCCTTACTCTATGTATATTGAAATGTGTAATGATATAGCTCTCACATCTTTTGCCTTGTTAATGTTGGAGCTTGTAATCGGTCTCTAACAAAGCAAATCAAGGCGACGGATTTTTCGTTCCGGCTTATCTCCTCCACTACAAAGCCGCGCTTGTTTGCGACGTTAGCACTATGGAGAGTAAATCTTGATCCATATAGTTTTGGACACGAACATTTATCGAAACAATCCAGCAAGAGATAACTTGCATTTCAACGCGCTTGAAAAGCTTTCGAAAGCTGGTTTGCTTTGCCTTCATGTTCCTTATGTTGTTTTACGTGAATTCCAGACTCAGCAAAGAGATATCTACTCTAAAGACTTGGTGAAAGCCATCTCGGGGTTGACTGGCCTGTCTAGAAAACTTTTAGATGAGGATATTCTAGAAAGATTAGTTTCGGCAAAAGCCGAGCTTGAAGGAGAGTCTGAAAATATTCTATCTAATGCAGAGGACCAAATAACCAATTGGTGTGACAGAATTGGGGCAAAACTACATCCACTATGTTTAGATCAGGCAAGCCTAGCCTTGGAAGCGTACTTTCAAGGAAAGCCACCTCTAAAATCAGTAAAAAACCGTGAAGATATTCCCGATAGTTTTATAGTCCAGTCAATAATTAAATTGCATGATGTCCATAATCCAATTCATGTGGTGGCAGGAGATAATAAAGTGAGGGAAGCTTTTGCCGATGAGAAAACTATCAACACCTACGAAAGCCTTTCTGATTTCATTGAAATCGATTTTATTCAAGATGAATTAAAAGAGGTTGATTTAATAGATAGCATTTGCACATTAGTCGCCGCTATACAAAAGTTTGAGAATGAAAGCTCAGAAATACAATATTTTCTATCAAATCATATTGGTGAATCCATAGTTTGGAAAACATTTTCTGATCCATCGATACCAGATGACAACCATGAAGCAACCATCAATAGCTATGGTGAAGCTGAAGATATTGAGTTGGACTTTTCTGAGGCTGGATATTACGGAAATGGGCAGTTTGGAATCCCTTTCAAGTTAAGAATTGTTGTTTTGGCTGATTATTATATCTTCAAATCAGACTTTTACTGTATGGATCCAGAGAGAGAACATGTTCCCTCAGTTTCTGATCACAATGACCACTATTTTGAAGTGCAAGAAGAGTTTGAACTGTATGTTTCTGGTTTGGTCTCAATAACAATTAATAGAGACAATATCGATATGGATGAGTTATCTGAAAGCATAGTAGAAGATAGCTTTAAAATTGATGAGGTATCAGATATTGAGCTGTGCTAATAAAACTATTATAAATACACGAACTTAAGTGGTTATTTTCGGGCGAGGGAATAAAATTTTTTATGAAAGATAAGAAAATTGAGAGACATAATCAAATTTGTCGTATGGCAGAACAATTGCTCAATTTTGATAATAAAAAAGTCTATCACCTTTATAGATACTTAAACCCTATGATTGGTTACAGAGCAACAATATTATTGCTCTGCATAGAACAAAGAAGATCGGTTAGTACTGAGGAGATTAAATTTATTGGAGAGGTACTTGGAACATTAAGTAATAAAAGTTCATTTAATGTACCATTGCTGACGGAACAACCTCTTTCATTTGAATTGGTATCTCAACTAAAGTCATTCAAAACAAGATTAGGTAATAGCTACTTTATTAGTGCGAAACCTCAATATAAGTGGGATAGGAATTCACTTAACGATGGAAGTAAATCATATGAAATAGATTTGTTGTTAGAACTATATTTCGTTTATGGAAACAAGAATATCACCATAGCTAAAGTCGCTTTAGAATATGATGGTCCATTTCATTTACAAGAAAAAACTGTGCGTAGTGATAAGTTTAGGGATGCGTTTATACAAAGTAGTGATATTCCTGTATTTCGATTACCAAGTCAGAATAGTCACTTTCCTCCTCAGCAAGGAAGAGAGGAATTTGCCACACGATTGGATATATATAAAAGCAATATAAATGATTTTATTTGTAATCGCATATACGATTATGAAAGTCATATATTGAACGAACGAAGTAATAATTCAGTTAATGAAATTAATTCTATCAATTTGGCTTCAGATTTAAATGATACGTATTTATAACAAGTCGCTTCAATTAAAAAAATACATGTCACGAATTTTGCTTCGAAAAATGTGGTGCCAAGTATTTTTTAACTGAGCTCAGCGTTAGATACCTATATTCAACACTAGACCCCGAATATTGCGAAGTTGAGTGCAGCCACCATTTCATCTCGCGTGTGCTCTAGAGTCCCGATGGGCGTTTTGAAAACGCTGGCAGGAAATGATGCGATTTGTGGGATAAGGATCAACATTTCTTCGCTGTCGAGGGTCGCTGTTGGAGTAAGGCGGGTCAGTTTTTCTCCTTCGAGGAAAGATGCTCGTCCAAGGGGCACCACAATACGGGTGGCCAACGCCGAGAGGGTATCGCTCTGTATGTCCAGAAGGTAGGGGTACATCCTTTTCGTCGACGCGATGGGGTTAGCGTCCACGTCGAACTGGGGAATTAGAATGTCCTGTACTCTTCGGCGAAGCACCCATGTTCAGCAATGGCATCGTTGTAAGCTTTGATAGCGTTGCTGTTGTCCCTCTGCCATTGTTCGGCTTCGCTCTCGGCGAGCTTTGCTTCCAGTGCTTTCTCTAGCGTAGCCGAGAGGTCGACATTCATACTCCTGGCCCTTTTCAGCAAGTCGCTGTTTATGCTGAGATTTGTGGCTTGTTTGGGAGCGTCCTGATCGTATAGTGTTTGCATCATCGTCGCTCTGATTTTCGATGTCATTGTCAGTATGCGTAGCCGTATGCGCATTGGCAAAAATGTAGACAGCTGCTGCTGACGAACAAGGCGGGACGAAGGTGAGAACCCTACTCTGGTGTGTTGCGGTGCTGTTGCTCGTGTTGATGCTGCTGAGCGGTGCTGGGTTCTTGCAGGGCTCGCTGGAGCTGTTTCCGACCGAGGAGCAGCAGCGCCAGGTTCGCTGGGGGTACGGGGTGGCGTTTGTGGGCTTCGCCGTGCTCGAACTCCTGGTCGCGGTATGGCTTTGGAGGGAGAGAAGAGTGAGGAGGGCTGCTCGCCGGTAGGGTGACTATGGCTGGATTCAGACTACGTCAATAAAAAAGCCGGGGCTCGATGCCCCGGCTTTTTCGTTTGCGTGCGACTACTCGTTCTTTCGCTGCTTAGCCTTTTACCGCGTATTGCCAGCTCGGGCCGAGTTCGGCGAAGTCGAGCAGGATTTCCGCTGACTCCTCGACTTCGGCGCGGTCGACGGGCTGTTCCTCTTCGGTCTCTTCGTCGGCGAGGTCTGCGTCGTCGCCGCTTTCGCGGGCGTCGCCCCATTCCTCGAGGGTGTCGAGGCCGAGGGCTTCGCGGCGCTCGTTTTCCAGTGCCAGCATTTCGGCGTCCTGGGCGTCGGCTTCACGCTGACGCTGCTCGCGGTTCAGGCTGACGCTGGTGTGCTGCTCGCGCAGGCGGCTGGCTAGCTCTGCCCGTTGTTCCAGGTAGTGGAAGTTGGGGTGCTCGTCGGCACGCTGCTGGTGGCGGGCGCGCAGGTCCTTCAAGTACTGGCGCGGGGTGCCGTAGCTGCGGTACTGGACGTCGCGCACGGTGTCCCAGGGCAGGGCGTTGTCCAGCGCACTCTCGCCGATGATCTCGGGGTCGAGCAGGCTCGGGTACATGATGTCCGGCTTCACGCCGCGGTTCTGGGTGCTCTCGCCAGAGATGCGGTAGAACTTGGCGCGGGTTAGCTTGATCTGGCCGTAGCTCAGGTCATTAAGGGTCTGCACCGTGCCCTTGCCGAAGGTGTTGGAGCCGACGATCAGGCCGCGACCGTAGTCCTGGATGGCACCGGCGAAGATCTCCGAGGCCGAGGCGGACAGGCGGTTGACCAGCACCACCAGCGGGCCGTCATACAGGGTACCGCTGTCGGTGTCGCCGTAGAGGCTGATGCGGCCACGGGCGTCACGTACCTGCACGGTGGGGCCACGGTCGATGAACAGGCCGATCATCGAGTTGGCTTCCTGCAGCGCGCCGCCGCCGTTGTTGCGCAGGTCCAGCACGATGCCCTCGACGCCTTCGGCCTTGAGCTTCTCGACCTCGGCGGCGACGTCACGGGTGGTGGAGCGGTAGTTTTCCTCGCCGGCCTGCCAGGCGTCGAAGTCGACATAGAAGGCGGGCACCTCGATCACGCCGACCTTGTGCACGCCGTCTTCGCGCTGGATCTCGATGACCTCGCTGCTGGCCGCCTGATCCTCGAGCTTGACGGTGTCACGGGTGATGTCGACCACGGTGGAGCGGGTCATGTCCACGGCTTCGCCGGGCACCACCTCGAGGCGCACCTCGGAGCCCTTGGGCCCACGAATCAGTTCGACCACGTCGTCCAGGCGCATGCCGACCACGTTGACGATGTCCTCGCCTTCCTGGCCGACGCCGATGATGCGGTCGGCGGGCTTGAGCGCGCCGTCCTTCTCGGCTGGGCCACCGGGCACCAGGCTCGCGACCTTGACGTACTCGCCGTCGGCCTGGAGCAGGGCGCCGATGCCCTCGAGCGAAAGGCGCATCTGGATGTCGAAGGACTCGCCCTGGCGCGGCGACAGGTATTCGGTGTGGGGGTCCACGGTGCCGGTGGCGGCGGCCATGATCAGCCCGAACACGTCCTCGGCGTTGGTCTGCTCGAGGCGATGCTTCTGGGTCTCGTAGCGCTCGCGCAGGGTGTCGATGACCTCGTCGTCTTCCTGGCCGCTGATTGACAGCGTCAGGGCGGCGTTGGCCAGGCGCTTGCGCCACAAGTCGTCTAGGCTCGCCTGGGAGGCGGCCCAGGCGGCATCCTCGCGGTCGAGTTCGAGGCGGCCCTCGCCGTTGAAGCTCATGTCGAGGTGGTCGATCTCGTCGAGCATCCACGTAAGGCGCGCCTCGGCACGATCGTGGTAGCGCTCGTAGAGGTCGTAGGCCCGCTCCAGAGAGCCTTCAAGCATTGCCTCGTCCATGCCGGTACGCAGATCAGCGAACTCATCCACGTCGTCCTGCACGAAGTAGGCACGCTGGCCGTCCAGCACGTCCAGATAACGCTGGAAGGCGCGGTTGGACCATTGGTCGTCCAGCCTCACGTCCGCGTAGTGGCCGTAGCGTAGTGATTCGGCCACCTCCATGGCCGCCTGACGCTGGTCGTCGCCGGGCGTGGGAGTAGCCAGCGCCGTAGGGGCCGCGATCAGCAGGGACAGCGCCAGGGCGCGACCCGCAGACTCAATCAGGCTCATCAATGAAGCACTCCAGGATTCGTGTACACTCGTCGGTCTGACACCGACTCGGTCGGCGGGTCCCTTGGACCGGATTCGCATTGTAGCAGCTTGATGTCAATCCTTGACCCTTGCCGTTGTGCGACATTTAGGGTCAATCCTTGAACCACACTATCATGCAACAGAGGACGCCCATGTCACAGGAGTGCTTGCCAAAGGATGATGCCGGATGCGCCAAAAGGCTCAGTCGGCTGCTTGAGTTTCTTCACCGTTCCCCCAGCCCTTGGCACGCCACCGCGAACATGGCTCAGCGGCTCGAGGACGCCGGCTACCGTCGTCTGTTGGAGACCGATAGCTGGGATTTGGTTCCCGGTGACCGCTTCTACGTGACCCGCAACGATTCTTCGATTATCGCCGTCAACCTGCCGAAGGGCCAGCCGGTCACCAGTCTGCGCATGGTCGGCGCCCATACCGACAGCCCCAATCTCAGGCTGAAGACCCACGCCGGCCAGACCTCGGCGGGCTGGCTGCAGCTTGGCGTGCAGGTCTATGGCGGGGCACTGCTCGCGCCCTGGTTCGACCGTGACCTGGGCCTGGCCGGGCGTCTGCATGTCCGTCATGCCGATGGTCGCGTCGAGGGCGTGCTGCTCAACGTTGCCGAGGCCATCGCCATCATCCCGAGCCTGGCCATCCACCTGGATCGCGAAGCCAACGACGGCAAGGCGATGAATGCCCAGACTCAGATGGCGCCGGTGGTGCTGCAGGGCGGCAAGGACGACGGCCTCGATCGACTGCTGCTGGCCTGGCTGGAGCAGGAGCACGGCCTGACCGGGGTGAAGGTGCTGGACTTCGAGCTGGGCTTCTATGACCTGCAGCCGCCGTCGCTGGTGGGCGTGGGCAAGGAACTGATCGCCAGCGCGCGTCTGGACAACTTGCTGTCCTGCTTTATTGGCCTGGAGGCGATGCTCGACGCCGACGGCGAACAGGGCATGGTGCTGGTCGCCAATGATCACGAAGAGGTGGGTAGTGCCAGCGCCTGTGGCGCCCAGGGCCCGTTCCTCGCCGACGTGCTCAAGCGGGTGAATGGCCTGGTCGGCGAGGGCACCGAGGAAGGCTATATCCGCCTGATCCAGTCCTCGCGGATGATCTCCTGCGACAACGCCCACGCACTGCACCCGAACTACAAGGACAAGCACGACGCCCAGCACGGCCCGAGCCTCAACGCGGGCCCGGTGATCAAGACCAACGCCAACCAGCGCTACGCCACCAACAGCGCCACGGCGGCGATGTTCCGCGATCTGTGCGAGAAGGCTGAGGTGCCGGTGCAGACCTTTATTACCCGGGCGGACATGGGCTGCGGCAGCACCATCGGTCCCATCACCGCAACGGAGCTTGGCGTGCCGACGCTGGACGTGGGGGTGCCCCAGTGGGCGATGCACTCTATCCGCGAGACCGCCGGCAGCCAGGACGTGGAACACCTGACCCGTGCGCTGACGGCCTTCTTCAACAGCGCCGAACTGGTGTAGGGCGAGCGCTCGCAGCGCTTGCTGAAAGACTGAAACGACGATAACAGAGCGCCTGGCGGGCAACCGCCAGGCGCTCTGTCGTTGTTGCGTCGGTGTTGAACCGTTGCATTGGAAGGCACAACGAAAAGGCCCGTCGATCGGTGAT
>NZ_JASHIT010000064.1:0-20099 GCF_030733595.1 Halomonas sp. MMSF_3323
TCTTGCGCCGTCGGAACTGGTGACGCTGTGCCACGCCAAGGGGCTTTCGCATATCGCCCTGACCGACCATGACAGCCTCGAGGGGGTCGCCGAGGCCGACCGTCGCGCCCGCGAGCTTGGGCTGTCGGTGCTGCCCGCCAGCGAACTGTCCTGTCAGTGGCGGGGACTCAATATCCATGTGGTCGGGCTGTTGCCGTCGGGGCCGGGGGACATGCTGGAAGCCGGCCTTGCCGAGCAGGCCATCGCCCGCGAGAAGCGTGCCGAGACCATTGCCCGGCGACTCGAGCGCATCGGCCTGAGCGACGGGCTGGCCAAGGCGCGTGCCTGGGCCGGCAGCGACCGGCCGCTCAATCGCCCCGACTTCGCCCACGTGATGGTGGCAGAAGGGCTGGTGGCGGATCTGTCCGGGGCCTTTAGCAAGTATCTTGGCAACGGCAAGATCGGCGACGTGAAGTCGCATTGGCCCTACCTGTCCGAGGTGGTGGAGTGGATCCTCGACAGCGGCGGCGTGGCGGTGCTGGCTCATCCCCTTCGCTACAAGCTGACCCGGCGCAAGCGCGGCCTGCTGCTCGATGAGTTCTGTCGGGCGGGGGGCCAGGCGGCGGAGCTGGTCAGCGGCTTCCAGAACCCGGATGTCACCCGGGACCTGGCGCGACAGTTGATGGAGCGCGACCTGTACGGATCGCTGGGCAGTGACTTTCACTTTCCGGGAGGACACCTGGCGCCGGGCAGCATGAGTCCGATTCCGCGCACCGCGGTGGCGCCGGTTTGGGCCCATCCGCGCCTTGCCGACTGGTTCGCCAGCGCGGCGAGTACGGACGTGGCGGGCCCTGGCGCGACAAATGCGAGCGTGGACGATGACACCCCGCGCGCCCAAGGGCCGGAAGACGAGAGCCTGGAAGACGAAGGCCAGGAAAGCGAGAGCCCGAAAAACCAGAGCCCCGAAGACAAGAACGCCGCCCATTCGGTCTAGTCTCAGAGGGAAGGCCCGCGCTGCGCCTCGTGCTTTCTTCGCCAACTTCTTTTGCCCGTTTGTTCGCCAGGGAGGCAACATGACCCAGTACTTTCAGATTCACCCCGACAACCCCCAGAAGCGCCTGATCGACCGCGCGGTCGAGATCATCCACAAGGGCGGAGTGGTGGCCTATCCGACCGACTCGGGCTACGCCCTGGGCTGCCACCTGGGGGACAAGAAGGCCATCGAGAAGATCAAGTGGCTCCGGTCGCTGGACGACAAGCACAACTTCACCCTGGTGTGCTCGGACCTGTCGGAGATCGGCACCTACGCCAAGGTGGACAACGCCGTCTTCCGCCTGCTCAAGGCCCACACCCCAGGCGCCTACACCTTTATCCTGCACGCCACCACCGAGGTGCCCCGGCTGCTGCTGCATCCCAAGCGCCGCTCCATCGGCGTGCGGGTGCCGGACCACGAGATCTCGCGTGCCCTGCTTGAACGCCTGGGCGAGCCGCTGATGAGCGTGACCCTGATTCCGGTAGGAGAGGCGTTGCCGATGACCGACCCCGAAGAGATTCGCGATCGCTTCGGTGCGCACCTGGACCTGGTGATCGACGGTGGCGCCTGTCAGCTGGAGCCGACCAGCGTGATCGATCTGCGCGACATGCCGCCGGTCATCGTGCGCGAAGGGCGCGGCGATATCTCGCCCTTCCAGGAGTAGCGCTCGACGCAAACCAGCGAAAGCATGCGGCGCATTGTCAGCAAGGCGACTGGCGAATACCGCCACGATGTTTCTGTTTCGACCGGTCCCGTCCCTGGCTCGCTCTCCTGAACCCCCGCCTTGGACAGGGACCCACTGCGGCCAGGGCCTTGGACAGGGTCTTAGACAGAGGGGCCGCTGCGGTCGGGATTGCTGACGCCATCATCTTCGTCGTCTTCGCGCTTGGCCTTTTCTTCCCCGCCGCCGTCGTCCTCCGGTTCCTCTTCAGGTTCTTCCTTCGGTGCGTTGGGGTCGGGGGTGTCCTCGTCGAGCCAGGTGCCACAGATCAGGCAGTACTTGGCACGCTGCTCGTGGCGGTCGTGGCCGCAGCCTGGGCAGGCTTCGTCGGAGTAGCGATCGGCACGAATCGAGCGGATTACCTCGGCGGAGAAGACCCCGGTGGGGACCGCGATGATCGAGTAGCCGATCAACATGACCACCACGCTGATGGCCTGGCCAAGCGGCGTCACCGGCGAGATATCGCCGTAGCCCACCGTGGTCAGGGTCACCACCGCCCAGTAGATGGCTACCGGAATGCTGGTGAAACCGGCCTCCCTCGGCTCGATCAGATACATCATCGAGGCGAAGATGGTCACCAGCATGAACACCGTGAACAGGAACAGGAAGATCTGGTGGCCGCTGCGCTTCAGCGCGTCGATCAACAGGCGTCCCTCGCCGACGAATTCCATCAGTCTCAGTATCCGGAAGATGCGCAGGCTGCGCAGCAGGCGGATGACAATCAGCGACTGGGCCCCGGGGATCAGCAGCGCCAGCCAGCTCGGCAGGATGGCGATCAGGTCGACGGTGCCGTAGAAGCTCTTCAGATAATTGAGCGGCCGCTCGAGGCAGTAGAGCCTGAGGACCAGCTCGATGGTAAAGAGGATGGTGAAGGTCCATTCGATGGCCCGGAACAGCTCGCCATACTGCATGCGCAGGCTATCGACGCTCTCCAGCACCACCACCAGCACGCTGGCCAGGATGGCGGTGATCAAGGCGATGTCGAAGCCCTTGGCCAGCCGGGTATCCGACTCGAAGATGATCTGAAAGATGCGCGTCTTGAGGCCTTCGGCGGCCGGCTTGTAGCCGTTGATCACGGGCGTGTCCTTGTGGTCTCGGGGCATTCTCCTGCAGGGATTAGGTTATCGCCTACAGGAAATGGGGCCATCGTCGGCGTTGCTCGCTATTGACGTTACTCCATCTCGACGTTGTCGGGTAGCCGGCGACCGAGTCTCAACAGGCCGGCGCCGACCTCGGCACTGAGCCAGTCGGGACGGTGCTCGGCGTCCTCGAGGGAGCCTTGCAGGTGCTTTACTTCCTCACCGACACCGGGCGCCGACGAGCACTGTGCAAGCCGCTCTAGCGTCTCCCGGGCGGTGACCATCCAGCCGCTGTCCTGGGTGTCGGCGTAGGCGTCGAGGGCGACCACCAGGCGATGCAGCAGGGTCGAGGGGCTGTCGCCGGACGGCAGCCGCCAGCCCTCCGCCAGTGCCGTCCCGCGAGCCGCCTTGCTGGTGTCCGATGGGCGCAGCGGGACGCTCTCGGCGAAGCCGTCGGCCAGCTCCAGTAGCTGTCTGGCGTCTCCCCGCTTGAGCTCGAGCTCGACCTCGCGGATGGTAACGCTTAGCTCCCCCACGCGAATCTCGCCCTCGTCGAGGGCGATTTCGACCTCGCCACCATCGCTTTGCACAAGCCACACCTCCCGCTGAAAGTCGGTGGTAAAGCAGGGGGCGAGGCGGGTCAGCAGGGTCTCGTCCAATGCCTGGATCGGCTCGAGCCCCTTGAGACCTTCCAGGTCGAGGGTGTCGCCGGCCACCTTCCATTCCCATTCTCCCCGGGTGGACAGGCCGCCACCGCCCTGGCCGCTGGTCTTCAGGGTCTGGCGCCACTCGTCGCCGATACGCCGCAGACGCAGGGCGACGCGGGCCTCTTTGAGATCTCCCTCTGGGGTGTCGTAGTAGGTATTGACCAGCGTCTGACGGCGGGAAGCCTCTCCGGCGAGGCGGGGGTGGCGTCGTAGCGCATCCGGGCCGTCCGGCCCCAGGGCGAGTTTGAGTTCGACTTCATGGCTCATGCGGAGCGTCCTGACAGGGATAATGGAGGGTGAATCACATCAATGTGACGTTAGTGTGGCGGTATTTTTTCCATGACGTGACAGTTTGGGGTCACTATACTGTCGCCGCCATTTCTCCAGTGTCCGTGACTCCCTATGGTGACATCAAATCCGTTTTCGGCGATGTTTGGCCGCTCCCCCTTTCAACCGCTGCTGGCCCATATCGAAAAGGCGCACGACTGCTCTGCCGAGCTGCTGCCCTTCTTCGAGGCGACCCTTAGGGGCGACTGGGATGCGGCGGCCTCGCATCGTGAAGTGATTACCCGGCTCGAACACGAGGCGGACTCGCTGAAGACCGAGCTGAGGCTGAACCTGCCCAACACCCTGTTCCTGCCGGTTTCCCGTTCGGACCTGCTGGACCTGGTCAGCGTTCAGGACAAGATCGCCAACAAGACCCGCGACATCACTGGCATCATGCTCGGCCGCCAGATGCAGGTGCCCGACGCCCTGGCGACCCCGATGCGCGAGTACATCGCCACCGCCGTCGACTGTGTCGCCCAGGCGCGTCAGGCCCTCGAGGAACTCAAGGACCTGCTCGAATCCGGCTTCGGACGCAATGTCACCGAGCTGATGCAGAAATTGATCCGTGGGCTGCATGATCTGGAGCAGCGTGCCGACGAGCAGCAGATCGCCATTCGTCGCCAGCTGTTCGCCCTCGAGAAGGACCTGCCGCCGGTAGACGTGATGTTCCTCTATCAGATCATCGAATGGATCGGAGAAGTGTCGGACCGCGCCGAGCGGGTCGGCAGCCGACTCCAGATCATGACGGCGAACTGAAGACCGTCTTTCCATCCGACCGCCTGCGGGCGGTCTGACGTCATTCAGACTTTCCTCAGTCAGCAATCAAGGGATCTTCTCCCATGTCGATCATTGCCCAGCACGGTGACATCTTCATCCTACTGGCCTGCGCGTTCGGTTTCTTCATGGCCTGGGGCGTCGGTGCCAATGACGTGGCCAATGCCATGGGTACCTCCGTAGGTTCACGGGCGGTCACCATCAAGCAGGCGATCATCATCGCCGTCATCTTTGAATTTCTCGGTGCCTGGCTGGCCGGTGGCCAGGTCACCGAAACCATCCGCAAGGGCATCATCAATCCGGCCCTTCTGGAAAACGACCCCCAGTTCCTGGTCTACGGCATGCTGGCCTCGCTGCTGGCCGCCGGCACCTGGCTGCTGATCGCTTCGATGAAGGGCTGGCCGGTGTCCACCACCCATTCCATCGTCGGTGCCATCGTCGGTTTTGCCCTGGCCGGGCTCGGCATCGAGGCGGTGGGCTGGGGCAAGGTGGGCCAGATCGCCGCCAGCTGGATCGTCTCGCCGCTGCTCGCGGGCTCCATCGGTTTCATGCTGTTCAAGTCGGTGCAGCGTCTGGTGTTCGAAGCCGACGACCCGTTCGCCGCTGCCAAGCGCTATGTGCCGATGTACGTGTTCCTGGTGGGTTTCATCGTCGCCATGGTGACCCTGACCAAGGGCCTCAAGCACGTGGGCCTGCACCTCGCTCCCTTCGAGAGTCTGCTGATCGCGGTGCTCTTTGGCCTGGCGCTGATGGGCCTGGGTATCTGGCGCGAGCGCAGCATCGGCCGTAGCCAGCGCAAGACCGACTCCTTCGGTTTCGAGGGTGTCGAGCGGGTGTTCGGCGTGCTGATGATTTTCACCGCCTGTGCCATGGCCTTCGCCCACGGCTCCAACGACGTGGCCAATGCCGTCGGCCCCCTGGCCGCGGTCATCAGCGTGGTGCATGAGCATGGCAGCATCGAAGGCGCCTCGGCGGTGCCCTGGTGGGTGCTGGTGCTGGGCGGTGGTGGCATCGTGGTCGGCCTGGTGACCTATGGTCACAAGGTCATCGCCACCGTCGGCACCGGCATCACCGAGCTGACCCCGAGCCGTGGCTTCGCCGCGACCCTGGCCGCCGCCACCACCGTGGTGCTGGCCTCGGGAACCGGCCTGCCGATCTCGACCACCCACACCCTGGTGGGTGCGGTGCTGGGCGTGGGTCTGGCCCGCGGTCTTGCCGCCCTCAACTTGCGGGTCATCGGTACCATCGTGATGTCCTGGCTGATCACCCTGCCGGCAGGGGCGGGCCTTGCGATCATGTTCTTCTTTATGTTCAAGGGGATCTTCAACTAGGCAGGGAGATCTTCAACTAGGCAGGGGGGCATCCCCTTATGCGGGAATGAGAAGATCGCCTTGCGATCATGTTGCTCACTCCTCCCCCCCCCACGACGGCGCCTTCGGGCGCCGTTGTCGTGTCTGGCGTCCGCAGCTGCGCAGGTGGCAACAGGGCGTAACGGGCGGGGCGGGTGTGGGTCGATAGCAGGCTCTGATATAGTGAGAGCTCCTTTCTCCTTGTCCGCCGCAGCAGGTCCGGTCCTTGAACACGTCCTTTTCCTTCGTCGACTGGTTTCGCCATTCCTCGCCCTATATCAATGCCCACCGTGGCCGCACCTTCGTCGTGCTGGTCGAAGGAGAGGCGATGGCGGCGGGGCGAGGGGAGTCGCTGATCCAGGACCTGGCGCTCTTGCACACCCTGGGGGTCAAGCTGGTGGTGGCCTTCGGCATTCGCCATCAGGTACACAGCGTGCTCGAGGCCGAGGGTATCTCGCCGGTGCGCCATCAGGGGCGCTGGGTCGCCGACGAAACCATCATGGCCAGGGTCGAGCGGGTCGCCGCCGAGCAGCGCCTGTGGCTCGAGGCGCGGCTGTCACTGGGGCTGCCCAACACGCCGCTGCACGGTATCGAGTTGACCACGGTGTCCGGCAATCTGGTCATGGCCAAGCCCCTGGGGGTGCGTGACGGCGTCGACTTCCAGCGTTCCGGCGAGGTACGCCGGGTCCGCTCGGGGGCAGTCAGAGCCCTGCTCGAGCAGCACTCGCTGGTGCTGCTGCCGCCGCTCGGGTTTTCCAGCACTGGCGAGGTCTTCGATCTGGACGCCGCAGAGGTCGCCCAGCAAGTGGCAGTGGCGCTGAAGGCCGACAAGTTGATCCTGCTGGGGGAATCCGACGGTCTGCGCGATGACAGCGGGCGGTTGTTGCGACAGCTGTCTCCGGCGGAGGCGCGGCCGCTGCTGGACGACGCCTCTATCGGTGAGGAGCGCGCACGCCACCTGGGAGCCGCCTGCGAGGCGGCGTCCCATGGCGTCGCACGCACCCATCTGTTGTCCTGGCGCGACGCCGACGCTCTGTTGGGCGAACTCTTCACCCGTGACGGCGTCGGCACCATGATCACCCAGCATCGCTACGAACAGCTTCGAGCGGCGGGCGTGGAGGATATCGGCGGGCTGCTGGAACTGCTGGATCCGCTGGAGAAGCGCGGCATGCTGGTCCCGAGATCCCGCGAACGGCTCGAGCACGAGATCGACGACTACCTGGTGATCGAGCGTGATGGCATGGTCATCGGTTGCGCCGCCCTGCACCGTTTCGACGACGCCAACGTCGGTGAGCTGGCCTGCGTGGCGGTGCACCCGGACTATCGTAGCGGGGCCCGTGGTGAACGCCTGCTGGCAGAGATCGAGCGTCAGGCCCGGCGCCAGGGCATCGATCGTCTGTTTGCCCTGACCACCCACACCGCCCACTGGTTTCTTGAGCACGGCTTTGTCCCCTCGGCGCTCGATGAACTGCCACCGCTGCGACGCGACGCCTACAATCATGCGCGGAAGTCGAAGGTAATGAGCAAGGCCTTGTAGGGCGTACCAGGGAAGGTGCTCGTCGACGTTTCGGCCAACCATTACGGCGTCTCCAAATGGAGACGCCGTAATTGTTTGTTAAGTAAGGATATTTTGATTTTTACTCGTTTTGCGTCTGGATTTGGCGACGTTTGTTCAGGGGTCAGGCCTCGAAAGTCGGCCATGACGCTCAAGATGTCTGTGGTTGACGATTTTTGATAATTTTAAGTTATTGATAATAAATAAGTTGCTTTGTTTTTGGCACGGTGATCGCAATAGTCTTGGCGAGCAGGGAAGGTGGCGATCAAGTGTCGTTGTCCTTCCGGGATCGGCGGAGTAATCACTGCCCTGTGCGACTCCGACGAACCCAGCGCCTGCTCCGCGTGATGTGCGACACAAGGTTGCGATGAGACGGCACCGGCCGATCAGGCATGGAGAGGTGTCGTGAAGAGCAAGGATGCTCTGGCAAGGAAGCCGACCCCTTCGGGGGAGTCTTTCGCTCCGCCGCCCAGGCGACGGAGCCAGAACGAGGCAGGATGGGAGACCATCCAAGAGGTGAGATCAGGTTCCTGGTAACGACGATCCCACCTTGGCTTCGGGCCCTTTGGGCCACCCGAAAACCGTTCAATGGGCGGACCAGGCCATCGATTGATCTGTTTTCGACCCTTCAGTTCCCTGCGTATTCGGGCCGGCCTAGCCGGCCCCTTTTTTTTCATACGGTTTTTTGCGAAGTCGGCTGAGCGTTTGACGCGGGGGTAATGGGCCAACTCTGGTATTCTTCTGGATGGATTGATGGACGCTTCATTCACCTTCCTTCACAGAACTCTGGTCATGACCTCTGCTGCCACGCGCCGTTGGCGCCCCCGCTCGTTGTTGCAACTGGTGCTGCTGGCCTTCGTGGTGGTCATGCTGCCGCTTGGTGTGCTGATGTACCAGGCTGGTCAGGCGCTGTCGGAGCTGTCGCGGCTGGCCGAGGTCAGCGCTCGTCAGGCGGTGTCCGAGACACGTCGGGCACGCACCCTGGGGTCGCTGGCGGTGGAAATGGAGCGTGGTGCGCGCCAGTACGCGGTGATCCAGGAAGAAAGCCTGCTCGACATCTATGCCGATCGTCTGGCCGAGTTCCGCGAGTTGCTGGCGCGTCAGCGCCTGCTGCTGCCCGATGACCCCGACATCCAGGCGCTGGAACGCCTGCTCGACGAACTCGCGACCCTGCCGCAACAGCCGCCGGAGGCCTACGCGGCTTCGCTCGACGACTTTGTAGCCTTTTCCCGACACGTCGAGGGTATGCGCCAGGCCACCAACAGGCGCATCGATCTGCGCCTGGACGCCATCCGTGAACGTGCTCGACAAGTGCAGCAACGCCTGTGGTGGCAGACCGGGGCGCTGGTCTCGGCGAGTCTGATGCTGATGCTGTTGTTCACCCGCTTGATCATACGCCCGGTGCGTCAGCTCGAGCGGCGCATCCTCGGCATCGGCAGTGGCTATCAGGACAGCCAGCAGCGCCACGTTCAGGGCCCTGCGGAGCTGGTAGCGCTGGGCGAGAGGCTCGACTGGTTGACCCATCGCCTGGAAGAACTCGAAGCCCAGAAACAGCAGTTCCTGCGCCATATGTCCCATGAACTGAAGACACCGCTGGCCAGCGTTCGTGAGGGATCGGCGCTTTTGTCCGATGGCGTGGCCGGTGAGTTGAGCCCGCGTCAGCGTGAAGTGCTGGACCTGATCGACGCCAGCGGCGCCGAACTGCAGCGCCTGATCGAGCAACTGCTCGACTATAATCTGTTGCAGCACCACCGCAGTGCGGCCATCGAGCGCCTCGACATGGCCACGGTGGCACGCGAGGTGCTGGCCAAGCATCGATTGAGCCTGCAGTCCAAGGAAATGTCGGTCGAAGTGTTCTCGGGCCCGCTGCAGTGGCGTGCCGATCATCAGGCCACCGCCCGATTGCTCGATAATCTGGTGTCCAACGCCGTGGCCTACGGTGAGGATGGTGGCAAGCTGCTGATTCGCGCCCGCGCACGCCACGACAGGCTCGAGCTCGAGGTAGCCAACACCGGCGAGCCGATCGCCGAGCAGGATCGCGACCACCTTTTCGAGGCCTTCTACCAGGGACGAGCACGACGCAAGGGTGCGCTCAAGGGCTCCGGCATCGGACTCTCCGTGGCGGCTGACTGCGCTCGTCTGCAGCACGGCCGGCTCGAGCTGATCGATGATCCCGAGTGGCCGGTGTGCTTTCGACTGACGCTGCCGGCAGCACCACCGGAAGATGGCCGACATTACGGCCTACATAACGATACAAGGCCCGCATTGACGGGTCAGGACGCAAGGAATCTGACGCTATGAACTCAAGGGGTGTGACCCTGACACCTCGACGCTCGCTTACCCGAGTCGTCGGCCCTGCCGCTGTTGTCAGTCTGATGCTGGTGATCAGCGGTTGTGAAATGCTGCCTATCGAGTCAGTCGGTGACGAAACACCGGCGGTCGAAGCGCTTGATCTGACCACCTGCCATGCAGAGGTGCCGACCTTTGCCGAGTCTTCTTGCATGTTGACCGACTGGATCGCCTTCGGTCTGGCCTCCCAGCGTGGCGATCGCCAGTGGCGTGACGCCATGCTGGCGCGGCTGGAAGGTCATGCGCCCGAGCAACGCCTGGGGCGCGCCGTGGCCTTGAGCTGGGGCAGCGAAGCCCAGTGGGACCAGGCGTCGGAGCTTTACAAGGCGGACCTGAGCCTGGCGCCCGTTGAACTCCAGCCCCTGCTGCGCTACTGGCTCAACGAACTCGAAGGGCGGCGCGCCCTGGATGACCGCGCCGGTCGCCATCATGGCGAGGTGGCTCGGCTACGCCAGGAAAACAAGGAACTGGCAGACAAGCTCGATGCCATGACTGCCATCGAGCAGAACATCAATCTGCGACAGCAGGCGGAATGAGAGCAGAGCACCAACCAGCGACAGCGGATGGAGTGAAATTGTGGAGACGGTGATATGAAGCAAGTCGCAGCGACCGCGAACGCCAGGACATCGGCCCATGTACTGCTGGTAGACGATGATGTCAGCCTGCTGAAGCTTCTGGGCATGCGCCTGGAAAGCCGCGGCTATCGGGTGACCACCGCCGAGAGCGGTCGCGAGGCGCTCAAACGGCTGGAAGAAGGGCGGCCGGATCTGGTGCTGTCTGACCTGCGCATGGATGAAATGGACGGCATGGCGCTGTTCCAGGATATCCAGCGGCGCATGCCCGGCCTGCCGGTGATCATCCTGACCGCCCATGGCTCGATTCCGGATGCGGTCAGCGCCACTCGCCAGGGCGTGTTCAGCTTTCTGACCAAACCGGTGGACCGCGAAGAGCTGTTCGGTGCCATCGACGATGCTCTGTCCAATACCGCCAGCAGCGGCGAAGGTGACGACAGCTGGCGCGACGAGATCATCACCCGCAGCCCTGAAATGGAGCGTATTCTCGAGCAGGCGCGGATGGTGGCGGGGTCCGATGTCAGCGTGCTGGTCACTGGACCATCGGGCTCCGGCAAGGAGCTGCTGGCCAATGCCATCCACAAGGCCAGCGCCCGCGCCGACAAGCCCTTTATCGCGATCAACTGCGGCGCGCTGCCGGAGCAGTTGCTGGAAAGCGAGCTGTTTGGCCACGCCAAGGGCGCCTTCACCGGGGCCATCAGCGAACACGGCGGGCTGTTCCAGGCGGCCGACGGTGGCACCCTGTTCCTGGACGAGATCGGCGACATGCCGCTGGCGATCCAGGTCAAGCTGCTGCGGGTATTGCAGGAGCGTCAGGTGCGCCCGGTGGGCTCCACCACGTCGGTGCCGGTGGACGTGCGGGTGCTGTCGGCGACCCATCGCGATCTGGATCAGGCCATGCATGAAGGTGAGTTCCGTGAGGATCTCTACTATCGCCTCAACGTGGTCAACCTGAAGCTGCCGGCGCTCAAGGATCGCGCCGAGGATGTGCCGCTGCTGGTCAAGCATCTGGTGGCCCAGGCGGCGTCGCGCCACAAGCCCTTCGTCAAGGGGTTCTCGCCGGAGGCGCTCAATCTGCTGGCAACCTGTGCCTGGCCCGGCAATGTGCGTCAACTGGTCAACGTGGTCGAGCAGTGCGTGGCACTGTCCAGTGCGCCGATGATCCCGGAAGCCCTGGTGGCCCAGGCGCTGGCGGCGGAAGACAACGCCATGCCGACCTTCAACGACGCTCGCGCAGGATTCGAGCGTAGCTACCTGGTCAAGGTGCTGAAGATTACCGAGGGCAACGTGACCCAGGCGGCGCGCATCGCCGGACGTAACCGCACCGACTTCTACAAGCTGTTGTCCCGCCATGAGCTGGAACCCGCCTCGTTCAAGCCGGGGGTGGCAAGCCCTTCTCGCTAGCCCGATGGGCAGGCTTGGTCCGATGGGCCGAGCCCCCGAAGATCCCCGCTCCGGCCCCGTCCGGCTGCTTCAGCCGGCGGCGGTTCGCCGCCAAGGTGCCGCCGGCAAGGTGCCGCCGGCAAGATACCGACAACCTAGGCGCTGTCCGAAAAGTCGACGAGCGAAGGTTAGACAAGGCAAAAATCGGTGAGAAAGCGCAGTTTACGGGGTGTAAATGAGCATTTTGATCCGATTTTTAACGCTGTATTACCGAGCGCAGGCACTTTTCAGACAAGCCCTAGGCCTCGTCGTCGGATCGGTTGTCCGGGGCCTGCTCGGCTGCCGGCCATGTCTCGATCACCTCGACGTCCAGCTCGCCATCGGCGAGACGAGCGTGCAGTCGCTGGCCGGGCGCGGCCTGATCGGCGCGGCGCACCGCCTGGCCGTCGCTTGCGGTGAGGATGGCGTAGCCACGACCCAGTACGGCCAGCGGACTGACCGCCTGCAACTCCCGGGCGGCGGCTGCCAGGCGCTCGCGCCGATGGACCAGCGATAGCCGCTGGGCGCCGTCGAGACGGCGTCTCAAGCGGCTCAGTTGGCGCCGATTCTCGTCCAGGGTGAGTCCGGGCGAGCGCAGCGACAGACGGTGAGCCAGGTCTGTCTGGCGGCGCCGCTCGGCGACCACTCGACCGCTGATGGCGCGTCCGAGGCGTTCCTTCAGCTGGCCAAGACTATCGCGCTGACGTGCGATCGCCTCGCCGGGGTGACGCAGGCGCGAGCGCAGGTGATCCAGCCGCTGGCCTTCCCGCTGCAACAGGCGTGCTTGGGCACCCTTCAGACGATTGTCTGCCTGGGTTAGCCGGGCCGTCAGTTCCTGGCGCGAGGGCACCAGACGTTCGGCGGCGGCGGAGGGCGTCGGTGCGCTGGCGTCGGCGGCCAGATCCGACAGGCTCTGGTCGGTCTCGTGGCCCACCGCAGACATCACCGGCAGGCGCGAGTGGTGGATCGCTCGGGCCAGGTGTTCATCGTTGAAGGCCCACAGATCCTCGAGACTGCCGCCGCCACGGGTGATCAGCACCACGTCCCGGGCCGGGTCCAGCGTCGCCTGGCGATTGAGCAGGCCCAGGGCGGCGATGATCGCGGGCGCCGCCTCGGCCCCCTGGACCGGTACCGGTATCAGGGTCACCGTGACCAGCGGCCAGCGTGCCCGGAGTACCGCCAGCACGTCGCGCAGGGCGGCGCCGCTGGCGGAGGTCAGCACCAGCAGATGTCGCGGGGGAAAGGCCAGCGAGCGAGCGTTGGTGAAGACCCCCTGGTCGCCCAGGCGTTGCTTGAGCGCCGCCAGGGCGGCGAGCAGGGCGCCGGCTCCGGCGGCCTGCACCGCCTCGACGATCAACTGGTAGTCGCCCCTGGGCTCGAACAGCGAGACTCGGGCGCGCACCCGCACCAGATCACCGTCACGCATGGGCGTCGACACAAAGCGTCCACGCGTGCGAAACAGCACCGCCTTCACCTGGGCGCGTTCATCCTTGAGGGTGAAGTAGACGTGCCCCGAGGCCGGGCGCGAGACCCCCGACAGCTCGCCTTCGATCCACTGTTCGCCGAGATCGGCTTCCAGCGTAGCGCGCGCGCGTCGATTGAGGTCGCTGACCGAGAGTACGTCCTGGGCGCTATCCGACGTCGCTGTCATGGAGGCTTCCTGGGCTGGCATTGAAGAGAATCGGCGAGCATCAGCGACTGGCAGGACCACGCTGGCAAGTGACAGGTTACCAGAGCCCAGGTCGCCGCTTCAGCAAAGTCGAACTACGCTTAACGGGACAGGCGGGCAACCGGTCTGCCTCGCACGCGCCGCTGCGACGGAGGAGGGCACATGTCGGGACTTCGCGCGCCCGATATCGGGCCTATCGTGGGGCACACCACGGATCACAGCTGTCGGCTGTGGGTTCGCGGTATCGCTCCCAATGATGATGGCGTCGACCTGACCGCGTCCTTGCGCACCGTGGGCCTGCTGGCGGTGGTCGAGGACAATGGCTTGCCCCGCCTGATCGACGGTGATCCGTCACGTCCCCACGCCTTCTATTTTCGTCTGCACCGGGAGTTTGATCGTACCGGGACCTTCGAGCTGGGGGCCGAGGAAGGTCTGGGAGCGATCGATGGCGTGGCGCCGCTGGGCCAACCCGATGGGGTGGTGCCGTTGACGCCCGATACCCGCTACAAGGTGCGTGTCGCGACCCTCACCCTGGATGACACGACGCCCGACGTGGAAAGCCTGAGTGACGCCCAGATCGCCGCCAGGCTGCCCGACGTCAACGGCATGGCGTCGCTGCTCGCCGACCTAGATGGCGAGCACTGCGAGGCCGAATTCACCACCTTCGCCGCCGCAGTAGAGCCACGACTGGCCTTTCTGCTGGGGTCCTGTCGCTATCCCGGTACCCTGTGGAAGACCAAGGAAGCCGATCGCATCTTCGGCCCCATGGCCAGTCACTTGAGGCGCCGAGGCAGTCGGCCGGCGGCGCGCTTCAGCCTGCTGGTGGGCGATCAGATCTACGCCGATCAGTACAGTCGCTTCGTGCCGATCGGTCGCGCCGAGACCTTCGCCGAGTTTCAGGACCGCTATCGCCAGGCCTTTGGTTCCCCGCAGATGCGCCACTTCCTGCGCCAGGCACCGGTGTACATGATCCTCGATGACCACGAGATCGAGGACAACTGGCATCGTGACCGCCTCGCCGCCAAGCGCGAGCTGTTCAATGTCGCCATTGGCGCCTACATGAGCTACCAGTGGTCACACTGCCCGCGCAGCTTCGGGCGTCATCTGCACTATCACTTCGACTGCGGCGGCTATCCCTTCTTCGTCTGTGACACCCGTACCCATCGTACCTACGGTCGCGAGAACCGGGTGATGGACAACCATCTGCTGGGACGGCCCAGCATCGACCCCCAGCATCCTTCCCAGCTGGACGTGCTGCTCACGTGGCTGAGCGACCAGCAGGCCAGGTGCGGCGCGATGCCCAAGTTTGTCGTTACCTCGACGGTGTTCGCGCCCAGTCCGCTGGATGAAAGGCTCGATCCGGCCCTGGATGGCCATGACGCCCAGGCGCCGACGGATCTGGTGCGGACCAACCTCTCCCGGCGTGCCGAAAGCGATAGCTGGTCGGGGTTTCCGGCCACCCGCAAGGCGCTGGTCGAACATATCGTCGAGGCCGGCATCGACAACGTGATCTTCCTCAGCGGCGACGTGCACTGCGCCAATATCGCCGAGATGGTGGTGGAAGGGGGCGGTGGCGAGCCGCGACGGCTGTATGACGTCACCTCCTCGGCGCTGTACTGGCCGTTCTTCTGGGCCGACGGGGACCCCAACGGCTTTGTTCACGACTCCCGTCTGCCCGGTCAGGTGGATGGCTTTCCGCTGTTTGATGGTGACGTGACGCTGCACTACCGGGCCTTTGGCTTCTATCAGCAGGAAAACTTCTGTCGCCTGGAGCTGGACCGCGCTCACCACCGTCTGCGGGTCAAGGTGATCGATCGCTACGGCGATGAAGTCAGGGTGACGGACCCCGATGGCTCCGTGGTGCCCTATAACGATCTGGCGCTGGTGCCCTGGTAGCGAGCGATATGGCCGGTAGCGGCAATGTCGAAAGCGGGGCTGAAGGGCGCTGGGCTTGAGAGCGCTCGTCGGAAGAGTGCTCGTCGGAAGAGTGCTGACGGGCCGGTCGCCAAAGGGCGGGCGGCCCGGACGACAGGCGCAGGAGCAGGTCCTTTCCTGGAGAAATGGCGGTGAATACGACTAACCCCATGCTGGCGGGATTGCTGTTCGAGGAAACCATGCGAGGCCATTTTTCGCTCGGAAGCCAGGCGCCCGAGCGTGGTGAACGGCTGGGGCATACAGAAGGCACCGAACTGGCCCTCCATGCCAAGGTCCAGATCGATGACATGGGCGCCTTCCTGGCCGACGACCGCCACCACGGCAGGCTGGGTGGTGTCGTCGATTTTGCCCCGCTGGGCCTTGGGCTGGTGATTCTCGAGGGCGACTTTCAGTTGTTTTCCCAGGGCCCCGGGGCGGGGCGTCAGATGGTCTACGACGCGGTTCTGGAACTGGATGAGCGGCGATTGTTCCTGCACGGGGTGAAGCGGGTCAACGACGATCCGGGGCCTGATCTCTGGCGCGATACCACCACCCTCTATACCACTCTGCATGAGGGCGAGAGCGCCACGGCCGACATTCTCGGGGCGGGCATCCTGCACCTGGGCGTGGCCGAGTTGATGGCCATGCTCAAGACCATGACGCCGACGGGCCAAGGGGACCTGCGCACGGTGGCGGATTTCGGTCGCTTCTTCTTTGGTGAACTGTGGCACCTCTATGCGCCCTGGGTCATTCGCCGGGAGCCCGAGGCATGAACTACGACGCCATCGTGGTGGGGTCAGGGTTTGGTGGGGCCGTGGCGGCCTGCCGGCTCGCCGAGGCCGGGCTCAAGGTGCTGGTGCTTGAGCGCGGAAGACGCTGGGAGCGCGAGGACTTCCCCCGGGGGCCGGATGATGACTGGTGCTTCGATGTGGACGCCCCTCGGGAGCGTCATGGCTGGCTCGACCTGCGCTTCTTTTCGCGCATGGCGGTGGCACAGGGCGCTGGCGTGGGTGGTGGTTCGCTGGTCTACGCCAATGTCTCGGTGCCGGCTGAGCGCTTCGCCTTCGACAGTGGCTGGCCGGAAGCGATCGACTTCGATGAACTCGTCCCCTACCAGGACCGGGTAGGCCAGATGCTGGAGGTGGCCGAGGTCCCCGCGGGCCAGGTCAGCGAGCGCTATCGACTGGTCCAGGAGGCCGCCGTGCGCAGCGGTGACGGCGATCGCTTTCGCCCCTTGCCGCTGGCGGTGCGTTTCGACCCCGACTGGAACTATCGGCTCAGTGAGCCTCACCACCGTCGACACAGTCGGCAGGCCCTCAATGTCCACGGCAAGGAACAGGGGACCTGCATCCACTGCGGCTATTGCGATATCGGCTGCCCGGTGGGAGCCCGCAATACCCTTGACCTGAATTACCTGGCCCGGGCGGAGCAGCTGGGGGCGCAGATACGTCCATTGAGCATGGTGCGATCGCTGGTGCCGGAGTCCGGGGGCTATCGGGTGACCTTTCAGCATCTGGAAGGCGCGCCGACGATCCGTCACGAGCGCGCCGAGCGAGTGATCCTTGCCGCTGGCTCGCTGGGGTCCACCGAGCTGTTGCTGCGGGCCAGGGACCAGTACCGCACCCTGCCGGAACTGTCGCCGCTGCTCGGCCATCACTGGTGCGCCAATGGCGATTTCCTGACCCCCGCGATCTACCCGAACAGACGCATTGATGCCTGTCGCGGGCCGACCATCAGCGCCGCCATCGACTATCTCGACGGCAGCGACGGCGGTGAGCGCTACTTCGTCGAGGACGGCGGCTACCCTGACTTGATCGCCCACGCCTTGACGCAATTGCTGTCGCGCTCCGCCACCGCGAGCATGTTGCGGGGTGGCTGGCGCGCGGTGCTGGCCGAGGCGCTCAAGGAGAATGACCCCGATCGCTGCCTGATGCCCTGGTTCGGCCAGGGCATGGACACCGCCGACGGGGTGCTCAGGCTGACGCGGCGTTGGCTGGAGCGAGAGCCGTCGTTGAGCCTGGACTATCGGGTGGCCGCGTCGCGAGCCACGGTGCAGGCGCTGTGCGAACGCCACAAGCGCCTGAGCGCGGCCACCGGAGGCGTCGCCATCGAGCCACCGAGCTGGCGCCTGCTGGACTATTTGATCACCCCGCACCCACTGGGCGGTTGTCCCATGGGAGAGAATCGCTGGGACGGGGTGGTCGACCATGCCGGGGAGGTGTTCGGCTATCCGCGACTGTACGTGCTCGACGGTGCCATCGTGCCGCGCGCGCTGGGGCTCAATCCCTCGCGCACCATCGCCGCCCTGGCCGAGCGCGCCATGGCGCGGATGCTGGCCTAGCAGACGGAAGCGGCGACCCACCGGGAGGTAACATCATGGCCCGCGAGATCCCCCTCTATACCCTCGACGGCGTTGTCGACGCCGGGGTCACCCAGCACGGCTTCTGTACCGAGGACGGCCTGGGGCTGTCACTGCTGCGCTTTCGTCGTGGCCAGGGGCGCATGGCGGTAATGATCGTTCACGGCCTGACCACCTCCAGCGACATGTTCATCCAGCCCGAGCATCGCAATCTGGTCAGCTTCCTGCTGGACGAAGGGGTCGACGAGGTGTGGACGCTGGACTTCCGCATGAGCAACCGCCACCCCTACAACCTGCAGCCCAACCGCTACTCCATGGATGACTGTGCGCTGTTTGACTTTCCCGCGGCGGTGGCAAAGATCCGGCAGGTCGCCGGTGACGACGTCGAGCTGCACGTGATCGCCCACTGTCTCGGCTCGATGGGCTTCGCCATGGCACTGTTCGGCGGCACCGTCAGCGGCATTCGCTCCTGCATCCTCAACAGCGTTGCGCTGACGCCCCATGTACCGCGCTGGTCGAGGATCAAGGGCCACATCTTTCCCTTCGTGATCGAGCGCATCTTCCAGCAGCCCTACGTCAGCCCGCGCTGGAGCGAGGATCCAAGATTCACGCTGGGCAAGCTGTTGTCGAAAGGCGTATCGCTGTTCCACCGCGAATGCGACGTGCCGGCCTGCCATATGCTGTCGCTGATGTGGGGCACCGGCTGGCCGGCACTGTACAACCACGAGAACCTGGACGAGCGCACCCACCGACGGGGTGGTGACCTCTACGGCCCGGTAGGGCTCAACTACCACCGGCATGTCTTGAAGATGCTGGGCCGGGGCCATCGCACGGTGAAGATGCGCGAGGCGCCCGAATACGCCGCGCTACCCGACGACTACCTGCTCGAGGCGCGCCGCGTCGATACCCCCTGCCTGTTGCTGACGGGACGCGACAATCGCGTCTTCACCGACAGCAACGTGCACTGTCACCGGGCCCTGGAGGAGGTCGCCCCGGGCCGCCATGAGCTCGCGATCATCGACGGCTACGGCCATCAGGACGTGTTCATGGGCGCCCGGGTCGACCGTGAGGTCTTTCCCCGGTTGATGACGTTTCTGAACGCCCACGCCTGAGCCCAGGCGCCACACCTGAATCCAGATGCCGTCAGGCCCTGAGGCGGCGATGGGCCCAGCCCACCAGCGGCGGCAACGCCACCAGCAGAACGGTGATGCGCAGCAGATGGTGGGAGGTGACGAAGGCCGGTTCGATATTCAGTGACAGCGCCACCAGGCTCAGCTCCGGCGCCCCGCCCGGCATGTAGGCCAGCAGTGCCGCAGCCACCGAGATGCCGGTCAGCGCCTGGCCGACCCAGGCTGCCGCTACCGCCAGCACCACCAGGATCAGCGCCTGGACCACCGCCAGACCCAGTTGCCGCGCCATGTCGGACAGCGCCACGCCGACGAAGCGCACGCCCACCGAGGTGCCGATGACTACCTGAGCCAGGGCGATCAGCGCCGGTGGCAGCACCGCGTGGGTCAGCCCGGAAAAGTGCAGCAGCGACGACACCAGCGCCGGGCCGAACAGCAGGGCGTTGGGCAGGCGCAGCACCCGGCCGACCACGGCGCCGAGCGCCGCCGCTACCACCAGCCAGGCGGTGCCGGCGAGCGAGGGTAGCTGGCTCCACTGGGCCGGCCCGTTGCTGGCGCCGGCCAGATCCACGTGGCCGAACAGGCCGAGGATCGGTGGAATCGCCAGCAGCAGCACCAGGATACGCACCGCGTGGGTGATACCGACGGCACGCAGGTCAGCGCCAGACTCGTGGGCCATCATCAACAGCGCCGACAGTCCGCCCGGGGCGCCGGCGTAGAGCGCGGTGTCCAGCGAGTGACCGGCCACGCGGTAGCTGAAGGCCACCGCCACCACCATCATTACCGCGGTGGCGGCGAGCATGATTGCGGCGCTGGCGGCCCAGGCGGTGATATCGCCGGACAGCTCCGGGGTGAAGGCCGAGCCCAGCATCACCCCGATGACCACCAGAACCCCCTTGCGCAACCGTCCCGGCGAGCCCAGGCGCACCCCGGCGAGGCTGGCCAGGGTGGTGGTGATCAGGGCGCCGAGCAGCCACGGAAGCGGCAGGTCGATCAGGTAGGCGATGACCCCGCCCAGGCCGCCCAGGGCGAGGGTGGGCAGGAAGCGCCAGGCGCCGGGGGGAAGGAGTGTGGGGGCGGCGGGCATGGCGTCTCCTGTGTGCGTTGCCTGTACTCTGTGCACAGGTGGTGGTGATCGAGCCTGACGACGGCGCGGGGGGGGG
>NZ_JASHIT010000065.1:0-18847 GCF_030733595.1 Halomonas sp. MMSF_3323
AGGCGTTGAGCTAACCGGTACTAATGGTCCGTGAGGCTTGACCATATAACACCCAAAGGGTTTTGGTCGATGATGTCTCGAATCAATTGACGGATATGATGAAACGTATCGTCGGCATGATATATATTGTCTTTTTTCCGCCTGACGACCATAGCGAGTGGGAACCACCTGATCCCTTGCCGAACTCAGAAGTGAAACCGCTCAGCGCCGATGGTAGTGTGGGGTCTCCCCATGCGAGAGTAGGTCATCGTCAGGCATTTATTCAGAAGAAGCCCAATTCCGAGAGGAGTTGGGCTTTTTCGTACGCATGGGGCAGACCCCTCTCTTTATATGTGGGGCCGCGCCGATAACCCCCTCGGCGCGGTCCGGCCGCTCGCAAACTCGCGTCGTTCGTCCCCCCTTGCAGCTTCGCTGCAAACCCTGGGGTGACTCACCCCCATACGAGAGTAGGGTGAGAGCCGCCCGGACAATGCAACGCATTGTCAGGCTCGAACGGGCGAGGGATGTAAAGCCGCTTGCGGCGCCCCGAGCCCAGGCTCAAGGCCACGAAGTGGCCGCAGAGGCGTCAGGCATTTATTCAGAAGTAAGCCCGATTATCGAGAGATAGTCGGGCCTTCTTTTTGTAAAGAGCGCATGCATGGGCTCTCTACAAATTCAGCCGCGCTTTTTATATGTGGGGCCGCGCCGATAACCCCCTCGGTGCGGTTCGGCCTGGCTCTTCTCAAGGGCAGGCTCGCGTCGTTCGTCACCCCTTGCAGCTTCGCTGCAGCCCTTGTAAAGAGCGCTGGGGTGACTCACCCCCATGCGAGCGACCTTGCTGTCTAAGCGTCATCGTCAGGCATTTATTCAGAAGAAGGCCCAATTCCGAGAGGAGTTGGGCCTTCTTTTTGTAAAGAGCGCATGCATGGGCTCTCTACAAGTTCAGCCGAATAAGGCGAGGTGACTCACCCCCATGCGACTACCCTGTCGTGAACAGATCAGGCATGTATCACGAAGAAGCCCGCTTCCGAGAGGAGGCGGGCTTCTTTGGTTTCAGGCACGTTTCAGCAAGACGGCTGTCGCGGCTCTGTGCCTAGAACGCGATGGTGGAGACGACCAGTTGGCTCGCTTGCAGCGAACGCAGGCCCAGGCGGTCGCCGGGTTCGATGACCAGAAGATCACCGGCCGCGAGTACCTCGCCGGAGACGAGTTCCACACGACCACTGATCAGGTACCAGGCTCGAAGTAGTGCGGGTTCCGGTGACAGGTGCAGGGTTTCCTGTTCGCGGAGCAACTGGTGTGTGAGGTAGCCGCGACTGCCGTATCTCACCATCAGGTTGAAGTCGCGATAGAGCCCCTGGCTCAGGGTTTGCCAGGCGCCGTCAAAGGTGTCGACTTCGAAGCGCCTGAGGTCCCTGGAGCGGTGCCCTTGATGCTCAAGGTGGGCCTCGCCTTCCAATACCATGAGGTGTCGTTCGTAGCCTGCCAGAGGGGTGAACAGGCACTCTTCGGACTCTACCGTGGCGGTGCTCAGGCGGACCTGAAAGTTCCGGTCGGCATAGTCACTGTCAACGGGAGCGATGAACAGCTCCCGCGTCGTGCCTCCGGACCAGAGGCGCGCGGGTGTCTCGGATGAGCGTCGAATGATCATGGGAGGTTGGCCAGCGAGTGCTGCGCCTCCTTTTGCCAAGGATCGTTTCATCGTCTCAAGGGTTTAAGTCGATGTGCTTGATCTGGCTCAAGAGATGCTGGGGTAGAGCGACTCTCGCTCGGCGCTGACTCCCGAATCACAACAGTTCGGCGAAAAAGTTGTGCTTACATCAAAATGATAGTTCTACGCCTGCATAGAAGGAACGGTCCGGCGCCGGTTCGAAATAGCGGTCGTTGCTGGCATTGATGCGGATATTGGCATAGTGGTCTTCGTCAAACAGATTGCGGATGCCGAGGTAGGTCGACAGTATCTGGTTGCCGCCCAGTCGCCAGCCGTCACCCGCACGAAGGTTGACCAGCCAGTAGCTGTCGACGTCTACCCGGTTGGCATTGTCCGCGACCATGTCGCCCACATACTGGGTTTCCAGGGTGGCAAAGTAACGGGTTTCCTGGCTGCCTGTCCCGTACCAGGTGAGCTGGTTGACCCAGGTTGTCTCCGGAAGCCCGGGCAGACGGTTGCCGTCCAGGTCACTACCGGAAACCTGGTTGAACTCGTAGCGTGCCAGGGTCAGGGCGGTATTGAGCTCCAGACGCGCCGAGGGCTGCCATCCTAGCGCGACTTCGAGCCCGTCGCGGCTGGTGTCGCCAAGGTTTTCGTAGAAGGTGCGATCGCTGCCATCGATCTCGTAGGGGACCAGTTCATCGTCGACGTCGATCGAGAATAGGGTGACGTCGTAATCCAGTCCGGTGGGCAGGGTGCCGCGCACCCCGAGCTCACGGCTCCAGCTCTCCTGGGGCTCGACGTCGGGGTTGAAGCCACCACCTGCGGGATTGGCAAACTCCGAGAAGGTCGGTGTCTCGAAGGCGGTGGAGGTGTTGGCGTAGACCTGGTGCAAGGGATGGAAGCGGTAGCTGATTCCCAGGCTTCCATTGGTTTCGTGGAAGGTGCGTTCACCGCTCTGGTCGCCATCGTTGTCGTAGTCGTCGTCGATTTCCATGTCGATGCGATCGAAGCGTCCGCCGGCCGACAGTATCCAGTGCTCATTCAGGGCAAGGTCGCCCTGGGCGAAGATGCCCAGGCTGGTCGCCGTCTGGGTCTCGTCGGCCACTTCTCCCGTCACGCTGCCATCGAAGGCCACATCGCGGCGATGGCGGTCGTCTTCCTGGCGAGCGCCGTCGATACCCACCATGCTGTCCAGCGTCATGCCGGCGAGGTTGGAGCGTTGGTGATATTCGGCGCTGCCACCGAAGTGGTGACGTCGGTAGTCGATCAAGCTGTCGCCCGGATAGGGCAATTGCTGTTCGAAGTCTCGCCAGGTGGTAAATCCCTTGAGGTAGAGCTCCCCGGGGCCGAAGCCTAGATCCTCGTACTGCAATCCCACGACCTGCTGGTCCACCTCCTGGCCGGTGTCGTAGTCCTCGGTGAAGCGGCCCGCCTGTCGGCGATCTTCATCGACCTGGTCCTGGGTCAGGCCACCAGGATCTTCGGAACGGGGGTTGTCGAGCAGGTTGATGATGGCGGTGAGACGGCGTTGATCGCCCATATCCCGTGACAGGCTGGCGTTCAGCAAGCGCTTCTCGGTGCGGCTGTGATCCCGATAGCCGGCCAGTTCCAGTCGCGAGGCACCCAGGTGGTAGGCCCAGCCGTCGTGCTCGCCGCCGGTGGAAAGGGATTGCTTGTTGTAGCCGTCGCTACCGATACCGGCACGTATCGTCGTCGAGTCATCACCTTCGTCACGCCCGTCCGCCGTCGTGACCGAAATGACACCACCGGCGGCATTGCCGTACTGAACCGCCGCCGGTCCCCTGATGACCTCGATCTGTTCTGCGTTGTCCAGGTCGATGGCATCGAGCTGGGCCTGGCCATCGGGGAGGGTGTAGGGAATACCGTCCACCAATATGGTGATGCCGCGCACACCGAAGGGAGCGCGGGCACCAAAGCCCCTGATGGAGACACGAGCACCCTGGGCGAAGTTGTCGCGATTCTGGATGAACACCCCAGGCACTCGAACCAGGGATTCATCGAGACGGACCCGCTGCTGACCTTGATGGATGTCGTCTTCATCGACCATCGAGACAGCCATCGGGGTGGTGAGTAGCTCGCGCTCCAGGCGCGGCGCCGACACCGTCAACACGGGTTGCTGCAGCTCGACGGCGCGGTCGTCGGTTGCGGCAGTCTGTGCGGTGACAGGCGTTGTCAGCGGGAGCAGCAGCAGGGCGGCGGCCGGGCGAGAGGTCATCAGGTTCATCCTTGAACGGCGAGGCGAGAAGGGAGTGGTGGCTCGAAAGAGCATCTTTATCGTTTAAGCACAATTCTAGAGAAGTCGCCTCCTTGGCACCACTCTGGGAAAGAGAGCCTGGTTCCCGTCGGTGCCTGGCCTTCCGCTAGACCAAAGTCGCTTTTCGTTGTGTGGCCAGGTAGTTTATCTTTTGAGCTGAAAAACGAACAGAAGTTCACTATGCGAACGAGCGCCACTGGTCGAGTTGCCGGAAACGGTGTCGAGCGAGAGACCAATAATGAGCGCGCGTCGACGATAACGATAAAGTCCGGAGGATCCCCATGAAGACCCCCCTCGCGTGCCTGATGGCCGCATCCCTGACGGCCCTTTCCTGTGCCTCGGTTCAAGCGGCGACCACGCTGCGCATGGCCCACTTCTGGCCTGGTGCCTCTGGTATCAATACCCAGATCTTCGAGCAGTGGGCCAAGGCGGTGGAGGAAGACTCCGGCGGTGATCTGCGTGTTCAGGTCTTCCCTTCCGGTACCCTGGCCAAGGCTGACGACATCTATGAGGCGACCGTAAACGGCATCGCCGATATCGGCGCCACCGCTCAGGGCTACACCGCCGGGCGCTTCCCGCTGTCGCAGATCGTCGAACTCCCCGGGGTGGCCGATTCCGCGATACAGGGTTCATGCATCCTGCAGACCCTGCACGACGATGGCGGCCTGGGGGGAGAGTACGACGATACTCGCGTGTTGTTCATGTTCACCACCGGTCCCGGTTACATCCATACCGTGGATACCGACGTCGAGGTACCGGCCGATCTGGAAGGGCTGCGAATCCGTCGCCCGACCGCGGTGGCAGGCGATATCCTCGAAAACATGGGGGCAAGCCCGGTAGGCATGCCTGCCCCGGATATCTATACCTCCATGCAGCGGGGCGTGCTCGATGGCTTGAGCTTTCCCTGGGAAGGCATGAAGGGGTTTCGTATCAACGAGCTGGTCGAATACCACACCCAGGTGCCGTTCTATTCGCTGATCTTTGTGGCAACCATGAGCCAGCGTGCCTACGATCGGCTGACGCCGGAGCAGCAGGCGGTCATCGATGCCAACTCCGGCATGCAGTGGGCACTCAATGCGGGGGAGGTGTTCCACGCCATCGACGAGGTGGGGCGGCAGGAAGCGGTGGATGCCGGCCACACCATTCGGGTGGTCGATGCGCCCCTCGACAACGCCGACTGGGCGCCGCCGCTCCAGCAGGGCATCGAGGATTACCTGAGCGGACTCGAGGAGCGCGGCTTGAGCCAGGCGCATGACGTCTATCAGGCGGCGCTGGCGGCACGTGAAAGCTGCGCCGGGACGGAGTGACGCCATGCAACCCTTTCTGGAAGGGGCCAGCCGTTGGCTGGCCCTGGTCTGTCGCTGGGTGGCGGGCGGCTGTCTGATACTGATGCTGGCGGTGACCATCGCCGACGTGGTGACACGCTACCTGCAGCGTCTGACCGATGGCGCCATCTCCTTTCAAGTCTTCGGTAGCGTCGAACTGGTCAGCTACCTGATGCTGTTTGCCTTGCTGGCGGCCATGTCGGCCAGCGTGGAGAAGAGCCAGGTGGTGGTCGAGGCCTTTTCCCACCGTCTTCCTGCGTCCATCGCAGCGCGCCTGCATGGCGTCTATCTGCTGGGCTTTGCGGTGCTTGGCGGGGTGCTGGCGACGGGCTTGGTGGGTGCGGCCCACGCCGCTGTCGAGTACGGCGAGGTCACCCAGGACCTGAGGATCTCGCTCGGGCCGATCTATCTTGTCGCTGCAGTGCTCAGTGCTCTGCTGGCGTTGCGCAGCCTGCTGCACGCGCTCCTGGGGGCGCTGTTCGGCCAGAGTGCGGAGGTGTCCCATGGCGACTGAGACGATCGGCGGGTTCGGGCTGCTGCTGTTGCTGGTGTTGATGATCCTGCGGGTGCCGGTAGCTCTGGCGATGCTGCTGGTCGGTGTCGGTGGTTTTGCCACCATCATCGATCTCGGCGCGGCGGTATCGATGTTGAAATCGGTGCCGGTGGAGGTGTTGTCCAACTACAGCTTCAGCGCGATTCCGATGTTCATCCTGATGGGCGTACTGGCGGCGCATTCTGGCATGGCCGGCAAGCTGTTCCAGTCGGCGCGGGTGATCTGCGGTGGATGGAAGGGCGGCCTGGCGATCGCCGCCGTAGGCTCCTGCGGTGTCTTTTCGGCGATTTCCGGATCTTCTCTGGCCACCGCCAGCACCATGACTCGGGTGGCCCTGCCGGAGATGGAACGATATGGCTACCATCGCGGCCTGGCCACCGGGGCGCTGGCTGCGGGCGGCACCCTCGGCATCATGATTCCGCCCAGTATCGCCCTGCTGATCTATGCCATCCTGACCGAGCAGTCGGTGGGTGACATGTTCATGGCGGGTCTGGTGCCCGGGCTCCTGGGGCTGGTGCTGTACGCCCTGACCGTCAGCGTGGTCATGCGGGTAAAGCCGGATCTGGCAGTGGCAGGGGAAGCGACAGGCTGGGGTGAGAAGCTTGCCTCGCTCGGCGGCCTGGTGCCCTTCTTCGCGGTCTTCCTGGTCATGATCCTGGGCATCTATCAGGGAATCTTCACTCCCACCGAGGGGGCCAGTGTCGGTGCCTTTGCCACCCTGATCTACGCCCTGGTCAAGGGGCTGCGTGCACGGGAGCTGTGGTCTGCGGTCCAGGAGACCCTGGCGCTGTCGGCGGTGGTGTTCTTCATGCTGGTCGGTGCCGAGGCGCTGGGCTACTTCATTTCACTCTCACGGATCTCGTTCTCCATCAGCGACAGTCTGTTTGCCATGGAGCTGACGCCCTTCGTTGTCGTGCTGTGCATCCTGGCCATGTACTTCCTGCTCGGCATGTTCATGGACTCGATCGCCATGCTGGTGATCACGGTGCCGGTGGTGTTCCCGATCATTCAGAGCCTGGGTATCGACCCGGTGTGGTTTGGCATCGTCACGGTGCTGACGGTCGAGTTGGGGCTGATCACGCCGCCGGTGGGGATGAACGTCTTCGTGATCAAGGCCATGGCGCCCCATGTGGGACTGGGGGAGATCTTCCGAGGCGTCTCTCCCTTTATCGTGTCTGACTTTGTGCGCCTGGCTCTGTTGCTGTTGTTCCCGACCTTGAGCACCCTCTTTTTGCTGTAGTCGGCATCGAAGCGGCGGCCAGTATTACGCTCAGCTCACCCCAAGCCCGCCATACGGCGGGCTTTTTTGATGCATTTAATGTCGGTTGGATGAGGTTTCTGATATGACGCTCTAGTCCAATATGAGCCTTTGTGGGAGGCGCGTTTCACTAAGCTTGCAGCGTGACACCATCGTAATGACGCGAGGGCTTGACGTGAGTGCGCGCAATATTTTTGTGGTGGGGCTGAACGATGACAATCATGAGCGTCTGCTGCGCTTGAAGGGTGCCGAAGAATGGCGCTTTCACCGAATTATTGCGCCGGAGGCGGTCTATGACACCGAAGAATTCGATATTCCCGCGATGCTCGAGGAAGCCGGCCAGACCCTGGACCGATTCGGCAGGCCGATAGACGCGATCATCGGCTATATGGATTTTCCGGTATCCACGATGCTGCCGATCCTGTGCAAGCGATTCGGTACCCGATCGACGTCGCTGGAAAGCTTGCTGAAGTGTGAGCACAAGTACTGGAGCCGTTGCGTTCAGCGCGAGGTGGTGCCGCAGTACATCCCCGGGTTCACCGCCTTCGACCCCTTCGACGAGGCGGCGTTGGGTCAGATCGGTGCGGCGGGGCTGTCCTTTCCCTTCTTCGTCAAGCCGATCAAGTCGTCGGGCTCACGGCTCGGTTTTCGCATCGAGACGCCGGAAGACTTTGCGCTTGCCATTGACCGTCTGAAGGCGGAGATCGGTTCCATCGCCGAGCCGTTCAACAGCGTGCTGGATCAGGCCAACCTGCCTCCGGAGATCGCGGCGATCGATGGCCATTACTGCATGGCCGAGGAAATCATCGGCGGCTGGCAATGCACGCTGGAAGGCTACGTCCACGATGGCGAGGTCGTGGTCTATGGTGTGGTCGACTCGATTCGCTACCCAGGGGTGTTGAGCTTCTTCCACTATCTGTACCCCTCGGCCCTGCCACAAAGGGTTCAGCAGCAGATGATCGACGCCACCCGCCTGGTCATGACCCGCACCGGCTTCGATCAATCCGCGTTCAACGTCGAGTTTTTCTGGGACGAACTCCAGGATCGCATCTGGCTGCTCGAGATCAACACACGCATTTCTCAGTCACATTGCGACCTGTTCGAGAAGGTCGACGGGCTCAGCCATCAGCAGGTGACGGTGGACCTGGCGCTGGGGCAGCGTCCGAGACTGCCCCACCGGGAGGGCGCCTACGCGGTCGCGGCCAAGTTCTTCTACCGCGTTTTTTTCCATGACGCCACCGTCGAACGGGTTCCGTCGGCGCAGACCCTCGCACAACTCGAACAGGACTACCCCGGCACGGTGATCAGTCTGCAGGTGGAGGAGGGGCAGCGTCTGTCGAGCCTGCCAGAACAGGATAGTTACAGCTTTGCATTGGCCTATATTTGGATGGGGGGCGACGACTATCAGGCGCTGCTTCGTCGCTATCAGCAACTGGCGGCCCGACTGATCTTCGCATTCGGCGATATCGATAGTTGAGTCGGCGCGCCGCCGCTGTACCGAGCGTCACCGAGAGCGCTGGAGTGGCCAGGTTGCAGGGGTAGGGCGATCTCGGCAGCGCGGTATGGACAGGGCGATCTCGACAGGGTGAGCTTGAAGCCAGTGCAAGGAGCGACGATGCGGGTGGTCAGCGATTTTCCGCGCAAGGTGATGGAGCAGGAAACCTGGATTCCACTGGCCGACGGCACGCGGCTGGCTGCCCGTATCTGGCGGCCGGTCGACGCCGACGATGATCCGGTGCCGGCGATCCTCGAGTACCTGCCTTATCGCAAGCGTGACCTGACCGCGGAGCGAGACGCTCAGGTGCATCCTTACTGGGCCGGGCATGGCTATGCCGGGGTTCGCGTCGATATCCGAGGCACCGGCGAATCCGATGGCGTACTGACCGACGAGTACCTGCAGCAGGAACTGGACGACGGGGTGGCGGTACTCGAGTGGCTGGAACGCCAGCCCTGGTGTACGGGAAGTGTCGGCATGGTCGGTATTTCCTGGGGGGGCTTCAACGGCCTGCAGATCGCCGCCATGCGCCCACCGCAGCTCAAGGCGGTCATCACCATCTGTTTTACCGATGACCGCTACGCCGATGATATCCACCATATGGGTGGCTGCCTGCTGGCCGACAATCTTTCCTGGGCGTCGACCATGTTCGATGGCAATGCCATCCCGCCCGACCCGGCGCTGGTGGGTGGCGACTGGTTCAGGATGTGGCTCGATCGCCTGGACGGCAGCGGCCTCTGGCTTTCGCGCTGGCTTCAGCACCAGCGACGTGACGACTACTGGAAACATGGCTCGGTGTGCGAGGACTACAGCCGTATCCAGGTGCCGGTGTACGCCATCAGCGGCTGGGCGGATGGTTACTGCAACGCCGTCTTCCGGCTGCTGGCCGGTTTGACCTCGCCACGCAAGGGGCTGGTGGGCCCCTGGGCTCACAAGTACCCCCACCTCGGGGTACCGGGGCCGGCCATCGGCTTCCTGCAGGAAGGGCTACGGTGGTGGGACCACTGGCTGAAGGACCAGGATACCGGGATCATGGACGAACCGATGCTGAGGGTCTGGATGCAGCAATCGATGCCGCCATCGGCGCGCTACAGCGCTCGTCCCGGTCGCTGGGTCGCCGAGCCGAGCTGGCCCTCTCCCCACATCATGTCCCGGAGCTGGCGGCTGACCAGCGGACATGACCTGCGTGGCGAGGACGGCACCGACGCGAAGGACGGCGATGACGACGAGAGCCTGGATATCCGCTCGCCGCTGTCGGTGGGCCTGTATGCCGGCAAGTGGTGTTCCTACAACGCACCGCCGGATCTGCCTCACGACCAGCGTGACGAGGACGGTGGCGCCCTGATTTTCCAGACGCCCCGGCTCGAGCAGGATCTGGAAATCTGTGGTGCCCCATCGGTGCAGCTGGAACTGTCCGCCGACCAGCCGGTGGCGATGGTGGCGCTGCGTCTTGTCGATATCGCCGAAGACGACAAGGCGACACGGGTGTCCTATGGGGTGCTCAACCTGACCCATCGTGACAGCGACGAACACCCGGAGCCTCTGGTGCCGGGGCGCCGCTACCGCGTGACGGTGTGTCTCAAGCATATTGCCCAGCAGTTTCCGGCGGGGCACGCCATCCGGCTGGCGATCTCGACCAGCTACTGGCCGCTGGTATGGCCTGCGCCAAGGCCGGTACGCCTGACACTGTGGCCTGGTGCCTGTCGCCTGGTGCTGCCGACCAGGGTCCCCAGGCCGGCGGAAGAAGCGGCTCTGCGCCCCTTCGAGGAGCCGGAAGGGGCGCCACCGCTGGCCAAGACGCTGCTGCAGCCTTCCCAGGAAAGCTGGAAGGTGATCCGAGATCTGGCCAATGACCAGACCACACTGGAGGTGTTCCACGACGAGGGCAGCTACCGGCTGGACGATATCGCGCTGGACATCTCCGGCTCGGTGACCGAGCGCTACAGCTATTCCTACGGCAACTACGACAGTGTTACCGGCTGGACCGAGTGGCAACGTACCTTCCGCCGGGGGGACTGGGAGATCCACACCCTGACCCGCACTCGGCTGACCAGCGACGCCGACAGCTTTCGGGTGCGTGCCACCCTGGACGCCTGGCAGGGCGATACTCGAATCTTTTCGCGAAGCTGGGATGAGGTCTTCCCCCGGGATCTGGTCTAGGGCTTGTCTGAAAAGTGCCTGCGCTCGGTAATACGGCGTTAAAAATCGGCAGGTGCGCCAGCCCGGTCAAAATGCTCATTTACACCCCGTAAACTGCGCTTTCTCACCGATTTTTGCCTTGTCTAACCTTCGCTCGTCGACTTTTCGGACAGCGCCTAGGGCGAGCTTGGCGATCCGTCGCCTTGACGATGGAACTGGCGGCGGCGGAAGTCGCGGGGAGCCACTCCGCTGAGCCGCTTGAAGAAGCGGGTGAAATAGGCGGGCTCGGAAAATCCCAGGCCATCGGCGATCTGGGCGATGGTCAGGTTGGTATAGGTCAACTCGCGCTTGGCTTCGAGCAGTAGACGCTGGTGCAGCACCGCCAGGGCGCTTTGGTCCGCCAGGCGCCGGCACAGGGCGTTGAGGTGGGCCGCGCTGATGTCCAGCTCGCGCGCCATTTCCTCGATGCTCGGCTGCTGGCGAAAGCGCCGCTCGATCAGTGTCTGGTAGCGGGCCAGGTGGCCGTGGCCGGGATCGGTGCTCACGGCAGACCTGGCCCGGCTGGCCGGATGCGTCGCCAGGCGAGCCGCTTCCACCGTCAGCGCCTGGATCAAGGCGTCGAGCAGCACGTCGCGGTCCCGCGCCGGCCGTCGGTATTCCCCGTCGATATGTTCCACCAATGCCTGCAGTCGGTGTCTGGCGTCGGCTAGTGCAGTGACTCCCGCGCTGCGCCAGACCCTGCTGGCGTCCGGCAGTACCTGCTCGAGGTGGCTGACCAGCGGTGCCGCCAGGGTCAGGATGTGGCCCTGGATGTTCGGAGCGAAGGCAAACCCGTGAATGGTGAGCGCAGGCACCAGGATCAGCAGCGGGGCGGCCCGCCGTTGTCGGCTGTCTTCCAGTTGCAGTTCGACCTCGCCCGCGTACAGCAGCAGCAGGTGAGTCAGGTCGACGTGGCGGTGGGGATGGATGCGCCAATCGTGGAGCCGACTGCGTTCGGCGATGGACTCGCAGTGCAGCAGGTCGGGGGTCGGCCAGCTACCGGTTTCCCCGTAAAGGGTAAAGGTGGGAACCGCTGACGATATCGTGGTGGACGGGGTCTCGGGGTTCATGGTCTGCGCTCCTGGCGGTTGCCGGGGAGGTGATTGAGCGTGACTACGACAAATGTCAGGGTAGATTCCGCGAAAAGTCTAGTTTGTGGCGAGGAATATGCCTTATCTGGGGTGGTGTTTCAGCGAAAAATACAAGGCATAACCATAACGTTCCGCTGACGAGGTAGCCACCATGACGACAACATCTTCCCCCGAGCGTATCGATAGTGAACTCACGACCCAGGTCGCCATCATCGGGGCCGGGCCCTCCGGACTGCTGCTGGGGCAACTGCTCAGCCGGGCCGGGATCGACAATGTGATCGTCGAACGCAAGAGCGGCGACTATGTGCTGGGACGTATTCGTGCCGGGGTGCTCGAGCAGGGCATGGTCGACCTGCTGCGTGAAGCCGGCGTCAGCCAACGCATGGATGCCGAGGGCCTGCCCCACGACGGCTTTGAGCTTGCCTTCGACAACCGCCGGGTACGCGTCGACCTTGCGGGGCACACCGATGGCAAGCAGGTGATGGTGTACGGCCAGACCGAAGTCACCCGGGACCTGATGGAAGCACGCGAGCGAGAAGGCGGTATCAGCTACTACGAGGCCAGCGACGTCACCCCCCATGATCTGGAGAGCGAGTCGCCCTCCCTCACCTTTCAGCATGAAGGCAAGGGGTACCGTCTGCGCTGTGCCTATGTGGCGGGGTGCGATGGATACCACGGCGTGTCACGCCAATCGATCCCGCAGGAGCGTCTGAAGACCTTCGAGCGGGTCTATCCGTTTGGCTGGTTGGGGCTGTTGTCCGATACGCCACCGGTGACCGATGAGCTGATCTACGCACGCCACGAGCGGGGCTTCGCCCTGTGCAGCATGCGGTCGGAGAATCGCAGCCGCTACTACGTGCAGGTGGGCCTCGATGAGAAGGTCGAGGACTGGTCCGATGAGCGTTTCTGGGACGAACTGAAACGGCGCCTGCCGGAAGACGTGGCCGAGACTCTGGTGACGGGACCTTCGATCGAAAAGAGCATCGCACCACTGCGCAGCTTCGTGGTCGAGCCGATGCAGTACGGTCGCCTGTTTCTGGTGGGGGACGCCGCCCATATCGTGCCGCCCACCGGTGCCAAGGGGCTGAACCTGGCGGCGAGTGACGTCAACACCCTGTATCGCCTGCTGGTGAAGGTGTTTAACGAAGGGCGCAGCGATCTGATCCCGCGCTACTCCGAGGTGTGCCTCAAGCGTATCTGGAAGGCCGAGCGCTTCTCCTGGTGGATGACGTCGATGCTGCATCGTTTCAGCGACGAGGAAGACTTCGAGGCGCGCATGCAATTGGCGGAGCTCGATTATCTGACCGGCTCGACAGCGGGCCTGACCACCATCGCCGAAAACTACGTGGGGCTGCCCTACGAACCCCTGGAGTAGCGTCATAGAGGTATCTGCCGGCGAGGGACCTGCGAGGGAAAAGCGGCTCTCGGTCAGGGGCAATACCGACATCGGGGCATCGACAGGGAAAGGTGCAATGGGGTCGACGTTGACCTGGTGAGGGCTCGGGGCGTGTCCTGCCGCTAGGCAGCTTCCGGTGCATCGCGTAAGGTCGTGATTCTGCTTCCCGGTCGATGTCGAACCCCATGAAACAAGAGAGCTTGACCCCATTTCAGATCCTGATTCTGATCCTCTCCTTTTACGTGCTTGGTGCCATGGCGGTGCAGGAGCTGAATGACCTGCCGCCGGAGGTCGATGACCTGATTTTCAAGCTGGACCTGGTGGTCTGCGGCTTCTTCTTTGCCGACTTCTGCATCCGTTTCCACCGTGCGGAGAGCAAGTGGCGCTTTATGCGCTGGGGCTGGATCGATCTGCTGGCGAGTATCCCGGTGAGCTTCTTGATGGCTGGCCGTCTGGTGCGCGTAGTGCAGATCATCCGCATGCTGCGCGCGATCAAGTCGGTACACCTGATCTGGAACCTGCTGTTTCGCAACAAGGCCAAGGGCATCTTCGCCTCGGTGGCCTCGGCCACGGTACTGCTGTTGATCTTCGGCTCGGTGGTGATCCTGGTGGTGGAAGGCCCTAACCCGGAAAGTGCCATCGATACCGCCGAGGAGGCTTTGTGGTGGGCCTTCGTCACAGTCACCACGGTGGGGTACGGCGATTACTATCCGGTGACGTCGCTGGGACGGGTCGTGGCGGCGCTGTTGATGGTGGCCGGTGTGGGTCTGTTCGGTAGCTTCGCGGCCTACGTCGGTTCACTGTTCATCGATGATCAGGAGGACGAGTCCGAACGGCTGCATCGGATCAATCGAGACATGCTGCGAGAGTTGCACCGCGAGGTGCGAGAACTCAAGGCCGAGGTGGTGGCCCTGAGGGGGGCACTCGATGGGAGCAGCGACGCCCCGCCAAGCGGGCAGGTCGCCCGCGAAGACCGGGCAGGCGGGTCTGATCAGGTGCCCGAGCCCGGTCCCGAACGGCTGCCGGGAGGCGATCCGCGCGAGTGACGCGCACTCGTCGCTGCATCGCCCGCCGGGTGCTTCACTTGACCTCATACTGGCCTTCCCACACGCGGGCATCGTCCTGACCGGGGGCTCGGGTGGTCGCCCCCGGCGTGATGTCGTCGGCATGATCGGCGCGGTAGGCCTCCATGCGCTTCTTCATGCGGTGACGCACCAGCGGCATCAGCGCCAGTCCCACCAGGCTCAGCACCAGGGCCATCATGGTGGCCAGCACCAGGGTGACGGCGCCGACCAGGGTGGCGAGAGCCAGCTTGAAGCCACCCATCCGGCGGGTGGGGCGTGCCTGGCGAGCGCGTTGCTGCCAGCGGGACGCCGCCCTCCAGGCGGCGTTGTGCTGGTAGTCGTCGGTGCTGAAGGAATGATCAGTCGTCATGCTGGACTCCGGTCACGTCAAAGGTATGGCGATCGAGGCGGACCTCGAGCTCCTGGTGCTGGGCGTCGTAGCCTTCGATCTCGATATCACCTGTACGGTCGACATCCAGCGAGCTGAACAGTTCCAGGCCGGCCGCCTGGGCGGCGTCCAGCGCCTTGCCGACATCGTCGCCGCTGAGGCTCCAGGTCGGGATCTCGCTCTGGCGCCGCTGTTCGCCCAGCAGGCTGCCGTCGCTGAGGTCCATGTCGACGTCGAGGCGCCAGCCGTCGTCGCGCCAGCCTTCCGCCTCGAAACGATCGCCGTCATCGATACCCAGCTCATCGTAGTGGGTGAAGCCGTACTCCCCGGTGCTGGCCAGCAGGCGGTCGATCTCCTCCCGGTTGACGGCTTCATCGTCGGCCATGGCGGTGGTGGCGAGGGTGCCGCTCAAGGTCAGGGCGGCCAGGCTCAGGGTGACAGTCTTGTTCATGCTGGGGACTCCATTCGCTGTTGAGGTAAGCTCACCGTGTGCTTGGTGATCTCGGCGAGTGGGACCATCCTGGCAGGGGGGACCTGTCGCCAGCCTGACGGGATCGTTCATCTTTCATTCATCTGCAGTGGGTCAGACTTCGCCTCATGACCTCCAAGACACTTTTCTTGCTATGCACGTCCGTGATGGCCGCAAGCCTGGCCCAGGCTCCGCGCCCGAGCGATGACGTCAGCCTCGCGGCACTGGCGAGCGAGTCGCTGGGTATCGGTTTCGCCCGCGCGGATGACGACTGGCGTGACTTGCACCAGGAGGTGCGTGAAGGCCGGCTGGTGGCGTTGCCGACGCTGCTGGACTGGCTCGATGAGCGCTACGACGGGCAGGTGCTCGAAGTGGAGCTCGAACGTGACGACGGTAGAATCCTCTACGAGATCGAACTGGTCGGCGCCCAGGGGCAGGTCGTGGAGTTCGAGTTCGACGCAGGCAGTGGTGAGCTGTTGAGCGTCGAAGGGGTCGGCATCGATGCCATGCAGCGCCCCGCGCCGCGCGATGCCGACTAGCCCGCGGGGATCACCGCAATACAGGGATGACGCCGGAGGAGGCGTGGCATGAAGATTCTGCTGGTCGAGGATGACCAGGCGCTGAGCGAAGCGCTCGCCGCCTCCCTCGAGGAAGGCGGGCTGCTGGTGGAAGTCGCGGCGACCGGAGGCGAGGCGGATTTTCTGCTGCGCACCGAGCGCTACGACGCAGTCGTGCTCGACCTGGGACTGCCGGATGGCGATGGCACCCGCTGGCTGGCCCAGTGGCGCGACGACGACATCGACCTGCCGGTACTGGTGCTGACCGCGCGAGAGCGCTGGTCCGACAAGGCTGCGGGCTTTTCTGCCGGGGCCGACGACTACGTCACCAAACCCTTCGAGACCGCTGAAGTCATGTTCCGGCTGCGGGCCCTGGTGCGCCGCAGCCACGGCCACGCCCACCCGGTGCTCAGCGCCGGGGCGCTCAGCTTCGACACCCACACGGGGGCCGTGACGCTGGCCGGCAGGCCGGTGGCGCTGACGGCTCAGGAGTCACGGTTGTTGTCCTACCTGATGCACGCCCGCGAGCGGGTGGTCAGTCGCGCCGAGCTGGCCGAGCACGTCTACGACCGTGACCATGAACCCGATTCCAACGTGATCGACGTCCAGATCAGTCGCCTGCGGCGCAAGCTCGGCAGCGAGCGGATCGAGACACGACGCGGCGAGGGCTATCGCCTGGTGACCCCGGCGGGAGAGGATGCGCCGTGACGCCGCCGCGCGGTTCGCTGACCCGGCGGCTGCTGCTGGCGTCGCTGGTGCTGGTGCTGGTGATCCTGCCGCTGGTCGGCGGTGGGCTGTCCTACAGCTTTCGCGAATCCGCCTCGGCCTCGTTCGACGAACGCCTGTCGTCGATGCATCGGGTGCTGCTGGCGGCCCTGGATCGAGACCCCCAGAGCGGTGCCCTGGTGGTCAACGACAGTCTCGGCGATGCGCGCTTCGATCAGGTGTTCTCCGGTTGGTACTGGCAGATCAGCGACGGCGAGCGCCTGTCCCGGGGCTCGCGTTCGCTATGGGATCAGCGCCTGCCGATCACCGCCTCCCCGGACACCGTCTGGCGCACCATCGAAGGGCCTCGTGGGCAGTGGCTGAGGCTGGTCGAGCGTTCCCTCAGGCTGTCGGGACATCCCCACCCCGTTCACGTCAGCCTGGCGGTCAGCCGTCAGGAGCTCGATGCCGAAGTGGCACGCTTCGAATGGCTGCTATGGCTGTCGCTGCTGGGGCTCGGCGTGCTGTTGCTGACCGGTCTGGCGCTGCAGATCCGCTGGGGGCTGGCGCCCTTGAGGTCGCTTCACGCGGATCTGGCGGCGGTCAAGGGCGGCCAGCGGGAGCGCCTCGATACCCGGCTGCCGACCGAGCTCGCGGAACTGGCGGTGACCATGAACGAGGTGCTCGACCATGACCGACGGCTGATCGAGCGCGGCCGCGCCACCGCCGGCAATCTGGCCCACGCGCTCAAGACGCCGGTCAGCGTGTTGATGACCCAGGCGGAACGCCTTCCCGAGACCGAGCGAGCCAGGATGCGCCAGGAGCTAGGACGTATCGATGCTGCCGTGCGCCACCACCTGGCCCGTGCCAGCGCCGTCGGCAGCGCCGCCCTGGCCGCCAGGGTACGTCTGGCCAGGGTGCTGGCGCCGGTGCTGGACGGCCTGTCTCGGCTGGCCAGGCGTCGCGGTATCCGTCTTGAGACCCGCGTGGCGGATGGGCTGGCGCTGCGCATCGATCCCAACGATCTGCAGGAGCTGACCGGCAACCTGCTGGAGAACGCCATCGACTGGGCGCGCACCCGGGTCGAACTCGATCTTTGGCTCGAGGGGGACAGCGTGCGCCTGCGGCTGGAAGATGACGGTCCGGGCATGAGCGCGCAAGAGCGTGAGGCGGTACTCAAGCGCGGCGTGCGTCTGGATGAGCGCCGCCCCGGCAGTGGGCTGGGGCTTTCCATCGTCGAGGAACTGGTGTCACTGTACGGCGGTACGATGACCCTGGATCGCGCGGCGCTCGGTGGACTGAGGGTAAGCGTCACGCTGCCCGGCGGCTTGCTGGAAAAGACGCCGGCCGAGTAAGCCCGCGTTGTGCCGGTGTCCCTGGCTTGCGATGATGCAGGCTGTACGATCAGCCAGAGAGACGATGCGTGGACAAGTTCGAGGTCAAGCTGGACCAGGCCGCACGAGCCGCCTGGCTTTCCTATGTGGGTGGACAGACGCAGGATGAGATCGCCGCACAGCTTGGGGTCTCCCGGCCGGGCGTGCAGCGACTGCTGGCGCTGGCCAGGCAGGAAGGCCTGGTCAAGGTCCATATCGACCACCCCGTGGCCCACTGCACCGCACTGTCCCAGGCCATCCGTGAACGCTTCGAACTGGACTACTGTGACGTGGTGCCTGCGTCCGCCACCGCCGAGGACAGTACCCCCTACCTGGCGGTGGCCGGCGCCGAGCGTCTGTCACGCATCATCGAGCGCAGCGAGCCGCAGACCCTGTCGCTGGGCTCCGGCCGCTCGATTCGTGCGACCGTGGAGGCGCTGAGCCGGATCGACCGTCCACGTCATCGCTTCGTCTCGCTGGTCGGTAACGTGGCCAGGGACGGCTCGTCCAACCGCTACGACGGGGTCATGGTGGCGGCGGACAAGACCGGTGGCGAGCGCTACCTGCTGCCGACGCCGGTGGTCGCCAGTTCGGTCGAGGAGAAGCGGGCGCTGGCGGCACAGCCGCTGTTTCGCGCCATCGGCGAGGTGGCCGAGCAGGCCAGCGCGGCCTTCGTCGGGGTAGGGCGGATCGATCGCCAGGCGACGCTGTTTCAGGATCATTTCATCAGCGAGTCGGAACTCGACGAACTGCTGGCGCTGGACGCCGTGGGAGAGCTGGTGGGCTGGCCGATGGATGCCGATGGCCGGTTGATCGACTGCTCCACCAGTCAGCGAGTGACCAGCCTGCCGCTGACCACGCTGAAGCGTCAGGCGATGGTGGCGGTGGCCGGTGGCCGCGACAAAGGGCCGGCCATCCTGGCCGCGCTGCGCGGCGGCTGGCTGACCAGTCTGATCACCGACGATCAGGCGGCGCGCTATATCGTCGAGCGCCTTTCCTCGCAAATCTAGGCAGCACGGCTGCTGTATCGTCGAGCGCCTTTGCCTGGCCCCCTTCCTGGCCCCTTCCTGACACCCTCGCGCCCCCG
>NZ_JASHIT010000066.1:0-16699 GCF_030733595.1 Halomonas sp. MMSF_3323
GTGATTCACGTTGTCGGTCTTCGTCGTAGGCGGTTGCGGGGCCGGGGCAATGGCTATTTCTGGGCCGAGATGGCGGCGGCCTGAGGGCTGCGCAGCGGCTCAGGCGCCCTGCATCTGGCGATGACGCTTCTGCATCTTCTTCATCACCCGGTCACGCTTGAGCGGTGACAGGTAGTCGACGAACAGCACGCCCTCGAGGTGGTCGAGCTCATGCTGGATGCAGTGGGCCAGCAGTCCGTCGGCTTCGAGCTCGTAGGGCTCGCCGTCGCGTCCCTGAGCCTTCAGCTTTACCCGCAGCGCGCGCGGCACCTCGGCGTAGTACTCGGGGATCGACAGGCAGCCTTCCTGCATCGGTTCCCGTTCGTCCCCCAGCGGGGTGACCTCGGGGTTGATCAGCACCAACGGGGTGGACTGATCTTCGCTGACGTCGATCACGATGACTCGGCGATGCACGTCCACCTGGGTGGCGGCGAGGCCGATACCCGGTGCGGCGTACATGGTCTCCAGCATGTCATCGACCAGCTGGCGGACCTCGTCATCGACGTTTTCGACGGGCACTGCCTTGTTGCGCAGCCGCTCGTCGGGAAACTCGAGAATAGGGAGTCTGGCCATGCTGTGGTACCACCGTTATTCGTTCGGTTCGTGTTGCCCATTCTAGGACGACGCCGGGGGTGACCCTAGTCGTTGGCGCCAATGAGCGTGATAGGTCGCTACTATAACATGCCAGAATCGCCGTCGCGCACCGCCTGGAGCCGAGACGGCGAAGACCGCCAAGGCGTGTCGCGCCTGCCTGCCTATACTGCCGGCACTCGGCCAGGGAGGGCTCTGTCATGGAACTTGGCTTCGCACGCTGGATGGCGTTGAACGCACTGCCTCAGGTGGGCCCACGACGGTTGGCTCGCCTGCGCCAGTTGAACCCTGACTGGCCCGGTGGCTGGCTGGCCCGGCTGCCGCCCGGGGCCGCGGCGGAACTGCGCTTGTGGCTGGATCATCCCAGACGCAGCCCGCTGACGGCGTTGATCGAGCAGGCCGAGGCGTGGCTTGCCGGCGACGGCGGGAAAGCGCGCAGCGCTGCCAATGGAGGCCGCCTCCATGAGCGGGCCGAGGCGCGCCACCTGCTGCATCCCGATCATCCGCGCTGGCCGGCCCTGCTCGACCAGATCCCGGACCCGCCGGTGCTGCTGTGGGCGCTTGGCGATCTCGATGCCCTGGTACCGCCGAGGCTTGCCCTGGTGGGGTCGCGGCGGCCCACCCGCGAGGGTTTGGTCAATGCGCGCAGTTTTGCGGTGGCGCTGGCGGAGGCCGGCTGGTGTCTGGTCAGCGGCATGGCGCTCGGCATCGACGGTGCCGCCCAGGCGGCGGCGCTGGATCTTGGGGGGCGCAGTATCGCGGTGCTGGCCGGCGGCGTCGATGTGGTCTATCCCGGCCAGCACGGCGCCCTGTATAGGCGCCTGCGCGACGACGGGGGCCTGCTGCTGGCGGAGTCTCCCCCTGGCGTGCGGCCACGCTCGGGGGATTTTCCCCGGCGCAACCGCATCGTCACCGGGCTGTCCTGCGGTGTGCTGGTGGTGGAGGCCGCCGAACACAGCGGCTCGCTGGTCAGTGCCCGCCTGGCCGGTGAGCAGGGCCGCGAGGTATTGGCGCTGCCCGGCTCCATCCACTCGCCCCAGGCCAGGGGCTGCCTGCGGCTGATCCGCGAGGGCGCCGCCCTGGTCAGACACCCCGACGACCTGTTCGAGGAACTGGCGTGCTGGGGGCCGCGACGCGCGACCCCGCGGTGCATTGCGGCTGGTGCCGCCGATGGTCGTGTAGATAGTCCTGTAGATGGCCATTTAGATGGTCCTGTAGATAGCTCTGTCGATAATCCTCTAGACAGCGCCTCCGAACGCACCGGGGCAAGGGCCGCGCCTTCCCCCGGTCGCAAGCTGCTCGATCTGCTGAGCGCCACCCCGTTGGCGGTGGACGATCTGATGGGGCTGGCGGGCTGCGATGTGGCCGCCTGCCAGCGTGAACTGACGCTGCTCGAGATCGCAGGACAGGCCGGGCTGGTGGCCGGCGGGTGGGTGCGTCTGGATGGTGGCAAGGGCTAGCCGCCCGATGACGAGGCCCGGCCGAACAGGGTGCCAATGGCCGTGGGGGAACGGGCGGATCGCCTACGCCGGCGGCGACAGCGGCGTGCGACGCAAGTCCCGACGCCGTGCTAGCATGGCGCAACGATACTCCCTACCCTGATCTTTCGATTCGGTACCGATTCAGATAACGACCCCATGAGTGATTCCGATTCCTCCCTCGTGCCCGTCGTCGACGCCCTGCGTCGTGGCGGTGTCATTGCCTATCCCACCGAGGCCGTCTGGGGCCTGGGCTGCGATCCCGACAACGAAGAGGCGCTGACCCGGCTGTTGCGCCTGAAGCGCCGTGACCCGGCCAAGGGGGTGATCCTGATCGCCGCCACCATCGAGCAGTTTGCTCCCTGGCTCGAAGGATTGCCGGCCGACCTTCATGCGCCTCTTGTCGCCAGCTGGCCGGGCCCCAACACCTGGCTGGTGCCGGACAATGGTCGCACCCCGTCGCTGGTACGAGGCTGCCACGACAAGGTGGCGCTGAGGGTCAGCGATCATCCCGGTGTACAGGCGCTGTGTCGTGCCTTCGGCGGGCCGCTGGTGTCCACCTCGGCCAACCGGGCAGGAGAAGCGCCGGCCATGAGCGAAGCGGACATTCGGCGCATCTTCGGCAACGAGCTGGACGCGGTCGTGCCGGGAGCGTTGGGCGGCAATCCTCGCCCCAGCACCATCCGTGACCTGCTAAGCCGCGAGACCCTGCGCCACTGACATGGCTCTCGGCCTGGCCCTGGGCGCACCTTTTTACGAATCGCTTTTACTCATCGCTTTTTTTTAACAACAGGAGCAGACGTGTCCGAGCCCAATCTCGAAGAGGTCAAACGCTACCTGCTGGAATTGCAGGATCGCCTGTGCGAGGCCCTGGCCGAGGCCGACGGCGAAGGGCGCTTCCATCAAGACGACTGGGTGCGTGAGGAAGGCGGTGGTGGCCGTTCCCGGGTCATCGAGGAAGGCGCGCTGTTCGAAAAGGGCGGGGTCAATTTCTCCCACGTTCACGGCGCGACCCTGCCCCCGGCGGCCACCGCAGCACGCCCGGAACTCGCCGGGCGCGGCTTTCAGGCGGTGGGGGTGTCCTGGGTGCTGCATCCGCGTAATCCCCACGTACCCACCAGCCACGGCAATGTGCGCTTCTTCATCGCCAGTGCCGAGGGCGAGGCGCCGGTATGGTGGTTTGGCGGCGGCTTTGACCTGACGCCCTACTACCCCCAGCTTGAAGACGCCTGTCACTGGCACCGGGTGGCCCATGAGCTGTGCCAGCCGTTCGGTGACGACGTCTACGACCGCTACAAGCGCTGGTGCGACGACTACTTTTTCCTCAAGCACCGAGGCGAGACCCGTGGTGTCGGTGGTCTGTTCTTCGATGACCTCAACGAGGGGGGCTTCGACCGCTGCTTCGCGTTTCAGCGCGCGGTAGGGGATGGCTTCCTGAACGCCTATCTGCCCATCGTGGAACGTCGTCGCGATACCCCCTGGGGCGAGCGCGAACGTGAATTCCAGCTGTATCGGCGAGGTCGCTACGTGGAATTCAACCTGGTCTGGGACCGTGGCACCCTGTTTGGCCTGCAGAGCGGCGGTCGCACCGAGTCCATCCTGATGTCGATGCCGCCGCTGGCGCGCTGGCAGTACGACTACCAGCCGCAGCCCGGCTCTCCCGAGGCGGCGCTGGATGCCTATCTGGTGCCCCGGGACTGGCTTGGTGAAGAGGCCTCGAGCCAAGCGCGATGACCGTCAGCGGTCACAATGCGGCATACGACAACGTCAAGAGCGAGGTTAACCGTCCGATGAACGATCGTTACTGTGTGTTCGGCAATCCGGTGGGGCATTCGAAATCGCCGGTGATCCACAGCACCTTTGCCGAGCAGACCGGTGAATCGCTGGAATACACCGCCATCGAGGCGCCACTGGAGGACTTCGGCGGAGCCTGGCGCGCCTTTGTTGCCGAAGGCGGGCGCGGCGCCAATGTGACGGTGCCGTTCAAGGAAGACGCCTACCGGCTGTGCGACAGCCTGAGCGAACAGGCGCAGCGGGCCGGGGCGGTCAACACCCTGACGCTCAAGGCCGATGGCAGCGTCGAGGGCCACAATACCGATGGTATTGGCCTGGTGGCGGACCTGGAGCGCCAGCAGGTAAGGCTTGAGGGTGCACGTATCCTGGTGCTGGGTGCCGGAGGCGCGGTGCGCGGCGCGCTGGAAACGTTGCTGTCGCGACGTCCCGCCTCGCTGCGGCTGGCCAACCGCACCGCCGCCAAGGCCGAGGCGCTGGCGCGGGATTTCGCCGACCTGGGCCCCGTGTTGGGCGGCGGCTACGACGCCGTCGACGAGCGCTATGACCTGGTCATCAACGGCACCAGCGCAAGCCTTGCCGGGGACCTGCCGCCGCTGCCGGAGGATCTCTTCAACGAGGGGGCTGTCGCCTACGACATGATGTACGGCGCCGAGCCGACGGTGTTTCTGGCCTGGTCGGCCGAGCGAGGGGCGAGCACCAGCGATGGTCTCGGCATGCTGGTGGAACAGGCGGCGGCGGCCTTTGAACGCTGGCGTGGCGTCACGCCGGATACCGGCCCACTGCATCGAAAGCTGCGAGCAGAGCTCGACGCCGGCTGAAGCCGCTTTCGCGGACACATCGGCAGCAACGACAACGGCGCCCCTGGCTCATTGCCATGGGGCGCCGTTGTCGTTGGGCGTCGTTGTCGTCGGTCAGGAGCCGTCAGCCCCTGGTCGTCAGCCAGCAGCCGCGCGCCGCGTTTCAGCCGCGTCGACGGTAGAGCCCCAGCATGCACAGCCCCAGCCCGACCACCGACACCAGCAGGCCGCCGTTGACCAGCCAGGGGCTGCGGACGATCCAGGGAACGAAGGGCGACGGCGTGTCGCCACAGTGGCCGGCCAGGTAGTTCCAGTGGCCCTGGTCGACCAGTTCGCACTGGCGGATATCGCCGAGTTCCACAAAAAACAGGGTCAACAGCACCACAATGGGCACGACGAGCAGGATCAGGCCGAGCCTGGTGGAGGTGAGTTTCATGGCACCAACGAAGCGTGGAAGTGACAGGAGCCGAGGCCTCCAGGAATAGAGGCCTCCAGGAATAGAGGCCTCGGCGATAGATGCCCCCTTGTCAGCGGCCTGGTGACAGGCTGCAGGGCAGGGGCTGTTCTGGTTCAGGGTGCCTTGCAGCTGGGCGTCAGGCCACGGGCCTGGGCTTGCTCGTAGCGGGCCATGGCGTCGTTCATGCCCGCCTCGAGCCCGGCGATACGGTTGCCGTGTGCCGGGTGGGTGGACATCCACTCCGGCGGCTGGCCGCCGCCGGCGGCGCTCATGTTCTGCCACAGCTGGACGCTGGCGCGGGGATCGAAGCCGGCGTCGGCCATCAGCTGCAGGCCGATGGTGTCGGCCTCACTCTCGTGACTGCGCGAGAACGGCAGCAGGATGCCGTACTGGGCGCCCATGCCCATGGCCGCCATCAACTGATCGCTGCCGGTGACCCCCTGGGAGCCGAGGGCGGTACCGACCACCGACATGCCAAGCTGGGTCGCGCTTTCGGTGGAGGCGCGCTCGTTGGCGTGATGGGCCAGCACGTGGGCGATCTCGTGGCCGATGACGGTGGCCAGCTGGTCCTGGTTGGTGGCGACGTCGAGCAGACCGGTGTTGACCCCCACGTAGCCGCCCGGCAGGGCAAAGGCGTTGGCGTCCTCGGACTCGAACACCTTGACCTGCCAGTTCTGGTTGCGCTGGTCTTGCGGCAGCGCCTGGACCACGTTGCGGGTCACGCACTGCACGTACTCGAGCTGGCGCCCGTCCACGGTGGGCAGCTGCTGCTGGTACTGGTCGAAGGCCTGAGCCCCCATCTGGCTGAGCTGCTGTTCGTCCAGCAACAGCATCTGGGAGCGACCAGTGGGTGAGGTGGAACAGGCAGCAACGGTAACCATCAGGGCGCAGGCGCCCACGGCCTTCATCCAGCGCATGGGGGGTCTCCTTGTCATGATCCGCCGGGGTCGAGCCCGAGCGTGTAGAATCGGTGGCAACTGGCCTCAAGATACCCGGACTGCTGGAAGGGTCAACAGCAAAGGTAGTGCACGGCCGGTCGCTAACCAGCGACAGACCCTGACCGGCGGCCATCATTCGTTACAAGGACACCTGCCCCGATGGACACTCAACTCGCCCAGCGCCTGCTGGCCCTTCTCGATCGCGTCGAACCCTGGCTGCCCGAGCCCCGCCCTGCGGTGGACTGGCGTCGTGACGTCGCTGCGCTGTGGCAGCGCCATGCCCTCGGCGGGCAACTGGTGCCGGTGCCGCCTCGGGATGCCCTGAGCCTGGACGACCTGGTCGGGGTGGAGCGCCAGAAGCGCGAGCTGCTGGCCAATACGCGGGCCTTTCTGCGTGGCCTGCCGGCCAATCACGCGCTGCTGTGGGGCTCTCGTGGCAGTGGCAAGTCGTCGATGGTGCGCGCGCTGCTCAACACCTTGGCTGACGAAGGTCTGCGGCTGATCCAGGTGGACCGCCACGACCTGGCCGGACTGCCGCTGCTGGTGGAGCAGTTGCGTCACGAACCGGCGCGCTTCGTGGTGTACTGCGATGATCTGTCCTTCGAAGGATCCGACGACGCCTACAAGGCGCTCAAGAGTGTCCTCGACGGCACCCTGACCGGCCCCCCGGAAAACGTGCTGATCTACGCCACCTCCAACCGGCGCCACCTGATGCCGGAGCATATGAGCGACAACCAGCAGAGCCACCTGACGCCGGACGGCGAGGAGCTGCACCACGGCGATGCGGTGGAGGAGAAGATCTCGCTGTCCGACCGCTTCGGGTTGTGGCTGGCGTTTCATCCGTTCAACCGGGAGACCTATCTCGATACCTGTCGCCACTGGGTCGAGCGCCTGGGCCAGCCGCAGGACTGGGATGACGAAGCGCCGGTGGCGGCCACCCGCTTTGCCACCATGAGAGGCGGACGCAGCGGCCGCTGTGCCTACCAGTTTGCGCTGGACTGGGTAGGGGCTCGTCGCCTGGCAGAGCAAGCCTGAGGCGCTGCCGCAGGCTTGCAGGCCAGGCTCAGCAGCGAGCGAGGCATGGTCTCGACATCCGGCAGCATGCGTGCACGAAAACGCCCGGTTCCTCTGGCGAGGGACCGGGCGTTTCGTTGTCGTTCAACACCAGGGGCGAAAGAGCGGCGAGTGACGCCGGTGACGCTTAGCGGCGGCTCTTGCGCGCCTCCTTGGTGCGCCCCAGTTCGCGCTTCTTGGCCTTTTCCTTGTCGGAGGCTTCGGCCAGACGGTCGTAGGGGTTCTTGCCGGAGCGGAACTCGAAGCGCATCGGCGTGCCACGGACCTTGAGCACCTTGCGGAAGGTGTTGGTCAGGTAGCGCTTGTAGGCTTCGGGCAGCTTGTCGGTCTGGTTGCCGTGGACCACGATGATCGGCGGATTGCTGCCGCCCTGGTGGGCCATGCGCAGCTTGATCCGGCGGCCGTGGACCATCGGCGGCTGGTGCTGCTCGACGGCGTCCTGCAGCAGCGTGGTCAGACGGTTGGTCGACCAGTGGCTGTTGGCGGAGGCGAAGGCGCGCTCCAGCGACGGGTACAGGTCGCCCACGGCGGTGCCGTGCAAGGCCGAGATGAAGTGCAGCTCGGCGTAGTCGGCGAAGCCCAGACGGCGCTTGATCTCGGCGCGCATCTTGTCCTTGGCCTCGCTTTCCAGGCCGTCCCACTTGTTGACCGCCAGTACCAGCGCGCGGCCCGAGGTCAGCACATAGTCGAGCAGGTGCAGATCCTGCTCCACCAGGCCGGTGCGGGCATCGAGCACCATGATCGCGACGTGGCACTCCTTGATCGCGTCCAGGGTCTTGATGATCGAGAACTTCTCGGCCACCTCGGTGACGTTCTTGCGCCGCCGGACGCCGGCGGTATCGACCAGTACGTAGGGCTTGCCGCGACGCTCGAAGGGGATCTCGATGGCGTCGCGGGTGGTGCCGGCCTCGTCGAATACCACCACCCGGTCCTCGCCCAGCAGGCGGTTGACCAGGGTCGACTTGCCCACGTTGGGACGACCGATGACACCGATCCGGATACCCTTGCTGCCGGTATCCGCGGGGATGTCCATGTCGCGCTCGGGGAACGGCGAGAGCACCTCGTCGATCAGCGCGGTGACATTACGGCCGTGGGCCGCTGCGATGGGCCGGGGATCGCCGAGACCGAGCTGCCAGAAGTCGGCCATGGCCGAGTGTTCCTCGAGGCCGTCGGTCTTGTTGACCACCAGCCAGGTCTTCTTCTGGTTGACCCGCAGGTGGTTGGCGATGGCCTCGTCGGCGACATTGAGGCCGGCACGCGCGTCCACCAGGAACAGCACGATGTCGGCTTCGTCGATGGCCTGCAGCGACTGTTCGGCCATGGCCGCGTCGATGCCTTCCTCGTCACCGCTGATGCCGCCGGTGTCGATGACGGTGTAGGCCTTGTTGCCGAGCATACCGTTGCCGTACTTGCGATCCCGGGTGAGGCCGGGGAAATCGGCCACCAGGGCGTCGCGAGAGCGGGTCAGGCGGTTGAACAGGGTCGACTTGCCCACATTGGGCCTGCCGACCAGTGCGATCACGGGGGTCATGGGCGGATGTCCAGAGCCTCCAGGCTTCCGTCATTGGCCAGGGCGTACACGCGCTTGCCGTCGGTGAGAGGGCGCACGCTGATGCCTGAGCCGTCAATATGGGTGCGGCCGACCAGGCGTCCGCTGCTGGCGTCGATAAAGTGCACATAGCCTTCGGCGTCGCCGAGCACGATGCGGCCGTCGGCGAAGGCCGGGGCGGTCACCGAGCGACCGTAGAGGTCCTCCAGGCGCCACAGCTCGTTGCCGCTGTTGGCGTCGAAGGCGATCAGGCGGCTGGCCTCGTCGACCACGTAAAGCGTCTCGCCCACCAGCACCGGGGTGTGGTAGCTGGACAACGGCGTCGACCACAGGGTCTCGCCGCTCTGGGCGTTGAGCGCCACCAGGCGACCATTGAAGCTGGTCACGAACAGGCGGCCGTCCGGAGTCAGCACCGGCTGGCCGGCCAGGTCGACCAGACGGTCGATGTCATTCATGCCGGTGGCCACGGCGATGGTGCGCTCGGAGATCTGCTGGCCCGAGCGGTTGTCGATGATCGACAGACGGCCGTTGGCAAAGCCGGCGAAGGTCACCTGATCGATGGCGGTGGGGGTGCCGGTGCTGCGCAGGGTCAGCGACGGCATATTGGCGCTGAACACCCACTGGCGGTCACCGGACAGGCGATCCAGGGCGGTCACGGTGCCGTCCACCGCCTGCACGATCAACAGCTGGGTGGTCGGCTGGGGCGCGGCCAGCACTTCGCTGGGCACACGGGTACGCCACTTGACCCGGCCATTGCGCTGGTCGAGGGCGACCACCTCGCCATTGCGGGTGGCGAGGAACAGATCGCCGTCCACTGCGGTGATACCGCTGGAGATCGGTGAATCCAGTTCGGCTTCCCATTGGGTGTCGCCGTTGGCGGTGTTGAACGCCTCGACCAGGCCTTCCTCGTCGGCGGCGAACAGGGTGGAACCGGCCAGGGCGGGTTCGATGGGGTAGGTGGCCTCACCCAGGCCTGCGCCCACGCCTTCGCTCCAGCGGGTTTCGACCCGGGTGGACTCGGCGAAGTCCTTGAGCTCCTTGGGCGGATACTGGGGCTCGGACTTGCTGGCGCAGCCGGTCAGCAGGGCGGTCAGGGTGACGGCGGTCGCCAGGGCGATCCGGGTTCGGTTAAACGGGGTCTTCATAGGGTGGCCTCCTGATCACCGAGGTCGTCGAGCTTGAGCGAGATACCGTAGAGCGGCTGACCGCTTTCTTCGGCCAGTGACTGGGCGCTCTGCCAGGCCTCGGCGGCCTGGTCGTGCTGGCCGGTGGCGTGGTAGATGTCGCCGCGCACGTTGTCGCGCTGGGCGGCCAGGGCCTCGGGGATGTCACCGTCGAGGGTGGCAAGGGCGGTCTCGTGGTTGCCCTCGGCGCTCTGCAGGCGCGCCAGGCGCAGGCGGGCGAGGCCGGTCAGGTAACCATCGTCGCTGCCCTCGATGAGGGTCTCCAGCGACTCGCGGGCGCCCTCGACATCGCCTGCGTCGACCTCCAGGCGGGCCTCGAGCAGCAGCGCAAGCTCGCTGTACAGGGTGCCGTCGTGGTCTTCCTGCAGGGTGTCGACCAGCCCCTGGGCCTGGGCCAGGGCCCCGTCGTCGAGGCTGTCGCGGCTGGCCAGGTCAAGAAGCTGCTGGTAGCTGCTGGAGGCGGCCACGGCCTGCCCCTGCTGGTAGTCCTGCCAGGCGTTCCAGCCGAACACGCCAGCGGCGGCCAGTACCGCACCGGCGAGCAGCGAGGTGCCGTTTTCCTTCCACCAGCGCTTGATCGCCTCAAGCTGTTCTTCTTCGGTTCTCAGCTCCGCCACGGGCGGTCTCCTTCTAATGGTCGTGCCGTCACTCGGACAGCAGGCTCGTCAGGGTGGTGGCCAAGGACGCTTGCTCGACCACGCGTTGTTCGCGGTCGTCACGCAGGAACTTGATCGCCACCTGGCCGTTTTCACGTTCGTTTTCGCCGATCAGCAGGGCGAGGCGGGCATCGCTGCGATCGGCCTTCTTGATGCGGCTCTTGAAGCTGCCGCCGCCACAGTGCAATTGCACGCCAAGGGCCGGCAGTTCATCGCGCAGGCGCTCGGCCAGGGCCATGGCGTCGCCGTCGGTGCTGGCGTCCATGCCCAGCACGTAGGCGTCGAGCGGGGCGCGGGCCTCCTGCGGCACGATGTCCAGGGTCTCGAGCAGCAGGATCAGACGCTCGATGCCCATGGCGAAGCCCACCGCCGGGGTCGGCTTGCCGCCGAGCTGCTCGACCAGGCCGTCGTAGCGTCCGCCGGCGCACACGGTGCCCTGGCTGCCGAGGGCGTCGGTGGTCCACTCGAACACGGTGCGGCAGTAGTAGTCGAGACCGCGCACCAGGCGCGGGTTGATCACGTAGTCGATGCCGGCGGCGTCGAGTCGCGCGGTCAGCGCCTCGAAGTGCTCGCGGGACTCCTGATCCAGGTGATCCATCAGCTGGGGCGCCTGGCTCAGCATCTCGGCCATGGCCGGATTCTTCGAGTCGAGGATACGCAGCGGGTTGCTGGTCAGGCGGCGCAGCGAGTCCTCGTCGAGGACCTCGCGGTGCTGCTCGAAGTAGGCCACCAGGGTATCGCGGTAGGCCGCGCGCGCCTCGTTGGAGCCCAGCGAATTGAGCTCCAGGGTGACGTGATCAAACAGGCCGAGCTGCTTCCATAGACGCGCCGACAGCAAGATGACTTCGGCGTCGATGTCCGGGCCTTCCAGGCCGTAGGTCTCGACCCCGACCTGATGGAACTGACGGTAGCGGCCCTTCTGCGGGCGCTCGTGGCGGAACATCGGGCCGGTGTACCACAGCCGCTGGGTCTGGTTGTACAGAAGGCCATGTTCCATCGCCGCGCGAACCGCGCTGGCGGTGCCCTCGGGGCGCAGGGTCAGGCTGTCGCCGTTGCGGTCCTCGAAGGTGTACATCTCCTTCTCGACGATGTCGGTGACCTCGCCGATCGAGCGGGCGAACAGGGCCGTCTGCTCGACGATAGGGGTACGGATCTCGTTGTAGCCGTAGCGCTTCATCAGCGCCTGAACCTGGGACTCGAAGTACTGCCACACCGGCGAGGCGTCGGGCAACAGGTCATTCATGCCACGGATGGCCTGGATCTTCTTGCTCAAAACTTGCTCCTTGGTCTCGCCGTAGTCACGGCCCTCGCCCGGCCTCACCGGGCGAGAGCGTTACAGGCGAGCGATGACGTCGCGTTCTGTCGCTTCCTTCTCGGCGACCTTCTGGCGAATCAGCGCCTCGAGATCGTCGACCAGGTGGTCATTGCGCAGTTTGCTGGCGGGCTTGCCGTCGATGTAGACGAGGTTGGCCGGGGTGCCGCCGGTCAGACCCAGATCGGCTTCCTTGGCCTCGCCGGGGCCGTTGACCACGCAGCCGATGACGGCCACGTCCAGCGGCGTCATCACATCCTCGAGGCGCTCTTCGAGGGCGTTCATGGTGCTGATGACGTCGAAGTTCTGACGCGAACAGCTTGGGCAGGCGATGAAGTTGATACCCTTGGCCCGCAGGCGCAGGCTCTTGAGCATGTCAAAGCCGACCTTGACCTCTTCGACCGGATCCGCTGCCAGCGATACCCGGATGGTGTCGCCGATACCGTCCATCAGCAGCATGCCAAGGCCGATGGAGGACTTGACGGTGCCCGAACGCAGACCGCCTGCCTCGGTGATACCCAGGTGCAGCGGCTGCTCGATGCGTGAGGCCAGGTCACGGTAGGCGGCCACCGCCATGAACACGTCGGAGGCCTTGACGCTGACCTTGAAGTCGGGAAAGTCGAGGCGATCCAGGTGATCGATATGGCGCATCGCCGATTCGACCAGGGCCGCCGGCGTCGGTTCCCCGTACTTCTTCTGCAGGTCCTTCTCCAGCGAGCCGGCGTTGACGCCGATACGGATCGGGATACCGTTGTCACGGGCGGCGGAGACCACCGCCTGGACGCGGTCTTCACGGCCGATATTGCCGGGGTTGATGCGCAGGCAGTCGACGCCGAGCTCAGCCACGCGCAGGGCGATGCGGTAGTCGAAGTGGATGTCGGCCACCAGCGGCACCTGGGTGCCCTGCTTGATGCGACCGAAGGCCTCGGCGGCGTCCATGGTCGGCACCGAGACGCGCACGATATCGGCGCCGGCCTGTTCGAGGGCACGAATCTGGCCAAGGGTGGCCTCGACGTCCAGGGTGTCGGTGTTGGTCATGCTCTGCACCGAGATGGGAGCGTCGCCCCCGACCGGTACCGAACCGACATGAATCTGGCGTGACTGGCGTCTTTTGATCGGTGAGTGCGAATGCATGGCGATCAATCACTCTCCCAGGGTAAAGCGGGCGACATTGTTTCTGCCGGCACGCTGTTGCAGGTCGACGGTTTCTCCGCCCCACAACAACTCCACGCCGGTGGCGTTGCCGACAGTCATGCGGAAGGGCGGCTCGCCCTCCACGGTGGCTTCGGTGCCCGGTGACTGCAGGCCGACGAAGACACGGGTATTGGTGCTGTCGAAGATCTCGGTCCAGGACTGCTCGTTGAAGGTCAGCTTGAGGATACGACGGCTGTCGGCAGCCGGCGCGGCCTCATCCTCGGTGCCCTGTGCATCGTCGGCGCTAGCTGTCTGCTCGGCGCTGGCGTCGTCGGCACCAGCGCTTGCAGCTTGGTCGGTGCTGTCGTTGGCGCTGTCGTCAGCGGGCTCGCTGGCTTCGGCGGCAGCCGCTTCGGTGGCCGCCACGGTGCTCGGCGTCGAGGCGCCAGGCTCGGCGCCGGCGCTTTCTGCAGCGCTGTCGGCGGAGGCCTGCTCGCCATCGACCAGTCCCATCTCGCTGTCCTCGGCGGGCAGCGGGGGCAGGTTGTCGTCGCCCTCGGTGCCCTCGTCGCTGACCGCGGCGTTGCCGTCGATGGTGTCCACCGAGACCGGGCCGTTGTCGCTGACCTCGGGCGGCTCGCTGCCACCACGGCTCTGCCACCACATCAGGGTCAGCCCGATCAGGCCGGCGATGACCACCAGGGTCATCAGCCGAAACAGCCAGGCGCCCAGGCGCGAGGGGGGCTTGTTGATGTACACCGGGGTGACCTTGCGCTCGACTTCCTCGTTGCCCATGCGCGCTTCATACAGCGCCATCACCCGGCCGACATCGACGCCGAGCAACTGGGCGTAGCTGCGCAGGTAGCCGCGTCGGTAGGTCACCACCGGCACTTCATCGTAGTTGTCGATCTCCAGCCCCTCGATCACGGCGGGACGGAGGTTGAGGGCTGCCCCGACTTCCTCGCGGGTCAGCCCCTGGCTCTCTCGTTCATGGCACAGCAAGGCGCCGGGAGAGGCGTCCCCGGAGGGCGTTTTGGACAAGGAGACCTCGGAGTCGGTGTACTGACTGTCGCTCATGGCTGAGCTTCCTTCATCGTGTAAACAGTGATCAAAGCGCGCGTGAAGGCTGGTCGGGTTCGGCCGATGTCCGGGCGCCGGTGTCGGCGTCTCCCAGGCTAGCGGCAAGCTGCCTGGCGGCGGTGGTCCATCCCGCCTGGCTCACGAAGCGATCCAGCTGTGATCGGGCGCGCATAAGGTTGCCCTGTGCGTATTCCAGTTCGGCGAGGGTCAAGTGGCTCGCGGGCAGGCTCGAGTCGATGCGTTGGGATCGCTCCAGCGCCGCCCTGGCCGTCTCGACCTCGCCGAGTTCCCACCGGCAGCGTCCCAGGTTGGCAAACAGCTGGGCCCGGTGGGCATAGTGTATATCGTGACTGGCCTGTTCAAGCTGCTCGCAGGCCTCACCGGTTTGCCCCCGATCATACAGGAAGGCGGCGTAATTGTTGCGTGCCCGGGTGAAGTTCGGGTCTTCATCGAGGGCGCGTCGAAAGAACTCGTCCGCCAGCGCCGCTTCCCCCTGGCGTTGGTGAATCAGTGCCAGGGCCTGCAGCGCGGCGGCGTCATCGGGATCGAGCGAGACGGCGCGATCGAGTGCCGCCGTGGCGCGGGGAAGGTTGCCCTGGCGCAGGTAGGCTTCGCCGAGGTTGCGATAGGCGACGGCGGGGGACTCGTCGGACTGGGGCACGGCGACGGCGCAGCCGGCAAGCGTCAGCGTCAGGGGGAGCGCGATGGCCAGTCCGATGACCAGGCCGCGCAGGCCGGCGCTTGAGCTGTCTGCCTGGCACGTCATGGCGTTGTCGTACTCCCGCTGCTTGGCCGTGGCGGGAAGGCGTCTGGCGACACCCGCCCGTGGGCAGGAAAAGGCCCGAATATCAAAGCGCCGTGCCGGAATGAAGTCAAGACGGCAGGGTCAGTCGGCGTCGATCTGGATCGACTGAATGTAGCGTTCGTGACGACGCGTACGATCCTTGACCCGTCCTACCAGCTGGCCGCAGGCGGCGTCGATGTCATCGCCCCGGGTCGAACGGATCGGCGCGGTATGACCCAGTTCGTAGAGCCAGCGCTGGAAGCGCATCACCTGGTTGCGGGAGGGCTTCTCGTAGCCGGAATGGGGGAAGGGGTTGAAGGGGATCAGGTTGATCTTGCAGGGCAGTTCCTTCAACAGTTCCGCCAGTTCACGGGCATGCTCCTGCTGGTCGTTGACGTCCTTGATCACCGTGTATTCGATGGTGACCTGGCGGGTGTCATCGCACTTGGCCAGATAACGGTGGCAGGCGTCCAGCAGTGAGCGGATGTTGTACTTGCGGTTGAGCGGTACCAGTTCGCTGCGCAGCGCATCATTGGCGGCGTGCAGCGAGATCGCCAGGCTGACGTCGAGTTCGTCGCCCAGGCGGTCGAGCATCGGTACCACCCCGGAGGTGGACAGGGTGACACGGCGTTTCGACAGGCCGTAACCCTGATCGTCGAGCATCAGCTTCATCGCCGGCACGACGTTGTCGTAGTTCATCAAGGGTTCGCCCATGCCCATCATCACCACGTTGGTGACCGGACGATTGGCGCTGTCCTTGCGTGAGCCGCCACTGTTGGAGGCGACCCATACCTGGCCGATGATCTCGGCGCTGGTGAGGTTACGCTGAAAGCCTTGCTTGCCGGTGGAGCAGAAACTGCAGTCCAGCGAGCAGCCGACCTGGGATGACACACACAGGGTGCGGCGCTTGCCGTTGTCGGCGGGGATAAGCACGGTTTCGACGTAGCTGCCGTCCTCGACCTCCACTACCCACTTGCGCGTCCCGTCCTTGGAGGCGCCTTCATAGACGACCTTGGGGCCGCGTACCTCGGCGGTTTCCTCGAGGCGTGCGCGCAGCGCCTTGGACAGGTTGGTCATGGCGGCGAAATCGTCGACGCCTTCGTGGTGAATCCATTTCATCACCTGGGCGGCACGGAACTTCTTCTCGCCGATGGAGAGGAAGAAGGCTTCCATCTCTTCTCGGGTCATGCCGAGCAGGTTGACGCGTTGGGGAGCAGCGGTGGTGGTCATGGCAGGTTCAGCGGGTCGGTGGGCAGAAAGGAGCGAACGGATGCCAGGGGCATCCGTTCACCGATGGGGCCGCAATCACGAGGGTCGGACCCCGACGCCCTTAGCGCGGGCAGATCTCGTCTGCGCCGAAGAAGTAGCTCACTTCGCGCTCGGCGGACTCGGGGGAGTCGGAGCCGTGGACGGCATTGGCGTCGATGGAGGAGGCGAAGTCGGCGCGGATGGTGCCGGCGTCGGCTTCCTTCGGGTTGGTGGCGCCCATCAGCTCGCGGTTCTTGGCGATGGCGTTGTCACCTTCCAGCACCTGCACCACGACCGGACCAGAGGTCATGAAGGACACCAGGTCGCCGAAGAAGGGGCGTTCCTTGTGCTCGGCGTAGAAGCCTTCGGCCTGCTCCTGGGACAGGTGAACCATCTTGGCGGCGACGACCTTCAGTTCGGCCTTCTCGAAGCGCGTGATGATCTCGCCGATGACATTCTTGGCGACGGCGTCGGGCTTGATGATGGACAGAGTGCGCTCTGTAGCCATGAAACTCTCCAGTAGTTGGGCCCAGGAAGTGGGCATGGATGCCAGGTAGATGGCGTGGGGGGGGGGGGGGGGGGGG
>NZ_JASHIT010000067.1:0-16445 GCF_030733595.1 Halomonas sp. MMSF_3323
TCCCGAAGGCACCAATCCATCTCTGGAAAGTTCTCTCGATGTCAAGGGTAGGTAAGGTTCTTCGCGTTGCATCGAATTAAACCACATGCTCCACCGCTTGTGCGGGCCCCCGTCAATTCATTTGAGTTTTAACCTTGCGGCCGTACTCCCCAGGCGGTCGACTTATCGCGTTAACTGCGCCACAAAGCTCTCAAGGAGCCCAACGGCTAGTCGACATCGTTTACGGCGTGGACTACCAGGGTATCTAATCCTGTTTGCTACCCACGCTTTCGCACCTCAGCGTCAGTGTCAGTCCAGAAGGCCGCCTTCGCCACTGGTATTCCTCCCGATCTCTACGCATTTCACCGCTACACCGGGAATTCTACCTTCCTCTCCTGCACTCTAGCCTGACAGTTCCGGATGCCGTTCCCAGGTTGAGCCCGGGGCTTTCACAACCGGCTTATCAAGCCGCCTACGCGCGCTTTACGCCCAGTAATTCCGATTAACGCTCGCACCCTCCGTATTACCGCGGCTGCTGGCACGGAGTTAGCCGGTGCTTCTTCTGTGAGTGATGTCCTCCCTCGAGGGTATTAACCTCAAGGCTTTCTTCCTCACTGAAAGTGCTTTACAACCCGAAGGCCTTCTTCACACACGCGGCATGGCTGGATCAGGCTTTCGCCCATTGTCCAATATTCCCCACTGCTGCCTCCCGTAGGAGTTCGGGCCGTGTCTCAGTCCCGATGTGGCTGATCATCCTCTCAGACCAGCTACGGATCGCAGCCTTGGTGAGCCGTTACCTCACCAACTAGCTAATCCGACATAGGCTCATCCGATAGCGCAAGGTCCGAAGATCCCCTGCTTTCCCCCGTAGGGCGTATGCGGTATTAGCCTGGGTTTCCCCAGGTTATCCCCCACTACCGGGCAGATTCCTATGCATTACTCACCCGTCCGCCGCTCGACGCCTCCTAGCAAGCTAGGATCGTTTCCGCTCGACTTGCATGTGTTAGGCCTGCCGCCAGCGTTCAATCTGAGCCATGATCAAACTCTTCAGTTTAAAGTCTGATAGTCCGTTAAGCGGACCAAACTTGGCTCAAGGTTCAAACGTCTCGTTTGACGAGTCGCTTGCCTTGATATTTCAGTGACAGTGTCACTGACTCATCGGCAAGCGCCCACATGAATTACCTGATCAAATTATTAAAGAGCGTGCTCTCGACCAAACCGGCCGGAAGAGCGTCTCGCTTTGCAGCGCCTGTTGGCGCAGCGCCCTGCGAGGAAGGCGTATTCTACAGAATCGAAGCGCTTCGTCAAGGCTTTCTTTTTTCACCGTGCAAGCGATGCCTGCAGGACCCAAGAGAAAGCGAAGCGAGCCTGGCGCGCATCCTGCGATGCCGCCCTGGCGACTCCGATCGAGTGGCGAGCACTCTACCGATTTCTCGTTGCCCGTCAAGTGGAGAATTTTTCGAAGACTTGAAAAAGCCTTTTCAAAACAATCACTTTTACCACTCTTTACCGCCTGTGACGTTTGCTCGTCGTCGGCAGCGGATGCGTACTTTACGGATCGGGGCCGGCCTTGGCAAGCACTTCGTGTAAAAAAATTTCACGCCACCGTCATCTGCATGACATCCCCGACAAGGCGACGAGGAAGGCGCCAAGAAATTGCAGCAAACCGCCGGGGCTTTCCCTGCTTATCTGGCTCGTCATGGAGCATCCACTGACGTGTCGAATCGGCCTAGGCGTCGCCGCCTTCCACGATGCCGCCGAGCTCACAGGCGATCCCTGCCGGAATCTGCTCATCTGGATTGGCAAGCCGCATGGCCAAGGCGAAGGTCCCGCTCGAAGCGTCGATCACCGGGTCCACATGGATGACCTCCGCTGAATAGCGTTGCCCCACCGGGCTCGATAACGTTACCTCGATGACATCTCCTGCAGCGATTCTTCCGTAAGCGGCCAGCGGCAAAGCGGCCTCGATGCGTAGCGGATCGAGCTGAACCAGTTCAAGCACCGGCGTGGCGTCAACGAATTCACCCTCCTCCGCCAGGCGTTCGCTCACCCACCCATCGAAGGGAGCCCGCGTCGTGAGCTGTTGCAGACGTGCATTGGCGAGATTGACCTGCAGGCGGGCCAGGCGAAGCTCGGTATCGATCTCGTCACGTTCGCTCTCGCTGAGCATATTGCGCTCGATCATTCGCTGGTTTCGCTGCATGCGTCGTGACGCATAGGCGGCGCGAGAACGCTCCAGTTCGACACTGGCGGATTCGACATCCCGCATCAGCGAAAACAGCGGATCGCCAGCCGCCACCCGCACGCCCGCTTGTACGTCGATTCGCTCGATGACGCCCGGCACCTGGCTCGACAGAGCAGCCTGGCGACCTGGCTCCACCAGGCAGCTTATTTCACCAAATCCCGGTTCTTGCAGATCCGTGTCCTGCGCCAGTGCCGGCGCGGCGATGCATCCCAGGGCAACGATCAGTGATCTCGCTGCTTTCATGCGCACTTCCTTTCCATGACGGAGACAAGGGTTAAACAACGATCGGCTATCAGCGCAGACCATGGCCATACAGATCTGCCAGTGGGAAAAACCATAGAGCGAATGAAAGAAATGAACGCGCCTCTTTCCGCGCCATGCCACCTTCGCGCCACGCTACTCCCCTCTTCCGCTGAAACCCAGTTGGTCATCTTCACGCCAGTCGGCTTCGAGCAAACGTGCCCGCTCCCGGGCGTGGCGACGCTCCCTGGTCTGCTGCGCGCGGCGCAGTCGTGTGGCAAGCCTTCCAAGACGGCGTTGCCAGCCATCCAGTTCCGTCAGCAATTCATCCTCTTCGGACAGCACCCACTCGACGCTGCCCGGATCGCCCTGGCGAGCGCAGCGCCCCATGATCTGACGATCTATCCGCGCAGCGTCGTGATGGCCCGCCAGGATCACGTGCAGGCCGCCCGCACCACGAGTCACCGGATCAAGCGGAATATCGGTCCCGCGTCCTGCCATGCTGGTGGCAAGGGTGACCGCCCCTGGCGCCCCGGCTGCGGCGACGACCGCCGCTTCGTCGGCGTCCTGGCGAGCGCTCAGTATTCGGTGTGCAATGTCGTTGGCCTTGAGTCTCGCCGAAAGCGCTTCGGCATCAGCGAGGCTGACGGTGGTCACCAGCACAGCACGCCCTTGCGCGACGAGAGAAGGAAGACGTTGGCAGATCCATTCCCACTTGGCCGCCTTCGTGTCACAACGCATCACCTTGCCGAGACGCCGCCGGCCAGGCCGATGGGGGGGCACCGTCACCACCCTCTGACGGTAGGTAGTCCAGAGTTCGCGCCGCACCTCCCTCGCCGTACCGGTCATACCCGACAGGTGGCGATAGCGGCGAAAGAAACGCTGGTAGGTCAGACGCGCCAGGGTAATGTTGGGATCGCTGGGCTCGCACCCTTCGCGGCGCTCGATCATCTGCTGCAGCCCCTTTTCCCAGCGCCGATCCTCCATCACCCGGCCGGTGTGCTCGTCAATGATCAGCACCTTGCCATCCCGTACCAGGTAGTGGACGTCACGTTGAAAGTGGTGCTGCGCCAGCAGAGCCTGCTGGATCAACCACTGCTGACGGGAACGTCCCTGCCAGTGCCCGGCCATCGACTGGCGGGACAGTCGTTCGACCTGCGATTCCAGATAACGCTTGCCGCTGTCGGTCAACAACAGCTGCCCCTGTTCCCGCACGAAGTGCTCGTCCTCGACAAAGCGCTTCGCCATGGCGATGGCCTCATCGACATGCGCAATATCCAGTGCCCCCTCGCCGGCGGGGCCAGACAGGATCAAGGGAGTCCGCGCCTCGTCCATCAGCACGCTGTCGGCCTCGTCGACGATGGCGAAGTGCAGCCCTCTGAGCAGCAGCCTGTGGCTGGTGAGACGCCCCTGCAGTCGTGCAGCGTGGGCGCTCAAGGGGTGACGTCTGGTGCCGAGCTCCTGGGTGTCCCGCAGGTAGTCGAATACCAGTTCCTTGTTGGTGCAGTAGACCACATCCGCCGAGTAGGCCCTGCGCCTTTCGGCGGGCGTCATGCCGTGGACCACCGAGGCCACCGAGAGACCCAGGCGGGCGTAGACGGGGCCCATCTTGTCGGCGTCCCTTGACGCCAGGTAGTCGTTGACCGTGATGATGTGCACAGGGATGCCGGCCAGGGCGGCGGTAGCAGCCGGCAAAGTGGCCGTCAGGGTCTTGCCCTCGCCGGTCTGCATTTCCGCTACCTGTCCCTTCAGCAGGACCATGCCCCCCAACAGCTGCACGTCGTGGTGTGCCATGCCCAGTTCACGTCGTGCCACTTCCCTGACCAGGGCGAAGGCACGTGGCCATAGCCACCCAACCACGCCGCGACGGCGCAACGCCTGGCGCAGAAGGCCAGCCTGCGCATCGAGCGCGGTGTCGTCGAGCCGTGACAGCTGCCGCGCATGCCAGTGAATGACGGGAAGACGGCAACGCAAGACCCATCGTCTGACCGAGGAGGGCCCGCCGAGGCTTGCCCTCAACCCGTGCCAGGCCCGTTCCAGTGCACCAGGTGCTGACACCGGGCGCTCGGCGCGGCTGATGACGTCTGCGGGAACTCGTGTCAGCATCGACTCAGCGCTCGAACAGGCGCAGGAAGGAACGCCGGACCTGCCGCCACATGCGGAATCCAATCGGCTCCGGTGTGTGCTCGATACGCACCTGGACACCTTGACCCAGGCGCACCCTTGCAGCGCTCTCGATCAGGCCGGTGGCGCTGAAGTCCGCCAGATGATGCCGACGAAAGGCCCTCAGCGGCTCGCCTTCCCCCGACGCCGCCGAGGGGTCCAGGGCGACATCGCCTCCGCCCTTCTGGGTGAGACTCAGGCTTGGCACCTCATGACTGGCGCCAGGGGACAACCGCAGCAGGTGCGAGGCGGCGGCCTTTGCATCACCGCCGCTACGCACGCTGACGCTGCGCCGGTCGTCGCGCACGAGTTCCGCCTGGTGGGTCGGCACCAGCGTCCGCACTCGCAGGTCACCAGATTTGACCAGCACCCCGAGGGCCTGGCCGCGGCGAACATGGCTACCCAGGAGGGGCGCCCCTTCGGGCATCATCCAGCGTCCATCGTGGGGGCTCGTCAGCAATGTCGCCGCCGCTCTGCGCCTGGCATCGACCAGCTGACCTTCGACCAGGCGCTGCGTCTCCGCCAGCACCGACAGCGCTTGCGGGTCGCGAATATCGGCCTGCTGCTGCTGCTGAACCTCCCGTGCCCTGGCCTCGAGCAGCCTCACCTCGGCGTCGAGTTCCGGTGCCGCGATACGAGCAATCGGGTCGCCGGTGCGAAGTGGCTGCCCTTGTATCGCCATCAGTTCGACCAGCTCACCGCTGACACCGGACCGCAGGCGCGCGGGCTCGGCAGAATCGATCACCCCCTTTAGGGTGGTGGCGTGAGGCGCGGGCACCAGCAGCAGGCCCGCCAGCAGCAACGCCAGGCCGCCGAGCAACCAGCTCCAGGCGCGAGTGCGAGAACCTTCGAGTTGGCTATCCACGGACATGGCCTTCAACAGCTTGAACAGGGGCAACAGCAGCGTCATGGTCACCGACCACAGCGCCAGCAGGATACCGATGAACAGGTACTGGGTGGCGACGAAGGTGGCGATGACCACCATGATGATCAGTCGGTAGACGAAGGACAGCACTGCATAGGCCACCAGCCACCAGGCCTCCTTGAGCGAACCGGCCTGACCGCTGACATCGCGACGTCCCAGCAGGTAGCGCTTGACCACGTAGGTGAGCTGCTGGTTGGCGCGGGAAAACAGATTCGGAATTTCCAGGTAGTCGGCCAGCACGTAGTAGGCGTCGAAGCGCAGCAGCGGGTTGCCGTTGAACATCAGGGTCGAGACACCGCCGATCAACATGACGTTGAAGGCCAGCGAGCGAACAACGCCAGGCTCGGCCATGACCCACACCAGCATGGCCGCCGCCGCCAGCCAGAGTTCGACCAGCACCCCGGCGGCCCCGACCAGCATGCGCTTGCCCTTGTCCGGGCAGGCCGCAGCGGCGCTGGCGTCGACGTAGGGTACCGGGAAAAAGACCAGCAGCATCACCCCGATCTCGTGGACCTCGCCGCCCGCGTCGCGGGTGGCCCAGGCGTGCCCCAGTTCGTGCAGGGTCTTGATCAACGGGTAGACCAGTGCCATCAGCAACAGATTGTCGACCCCCAGCACCCGATCGGCCAGGTTGTCGCTCAGCTGCGTCCAGTGGATGCCTGCGACCACCAGCGCCAGCACCACGGTCGCCAGCCACAGCACCGCGCCCAGCGGGCCCAGCAGCGGCCTTACCAGCGGGTAGCTCGCGGCGACGAAGCGCTCCGGATCCAGCAGCGGGATGCGGATGCCCAGCGGCGACTTGATCAGCTGCAGCCACTTGCTGCGACGCTGCCGCGTCTGACGCCGTGACAGTTCCTCGATATTGATGTCTTCGTGCCCCGAAAGCAGATTGGCACGATGCAAGCGACCGATCAGGGTGACCAGTTCCTGCTGTGTCGGCATGGCTTCGCCCAAAGACCGGCTGACCTGATGCCAGATGTCGTCGAGGGTGCGTCGTCCATCGAGTCGCCCGATGATCTGATAGGACTCCGGCGTAAAACGATGCACCTGTCCAGTCAGGGAATCGTGCAGCACGTACCACGGTTCGCCGCGATACTCGTGGCGTGACAAACGCGCATGCCGGCGCAGGCGCAGGCGTAGATCGGCGACTCGGTGCCAGTGCTGGCTGAACAGTGCAGTGGTCATGATTCACCCCCACCAGCGCCACAGCGTCAGCTTGAGCCAGTCTCGCAGCCCGCGGGTCCAGATCTCGATCAGCGGACCTTCGCCGACCTCGACCCGCGCAATACCCGACAACCCAGGGCGCAGCAAGCGTTCCACCTGCCGGGGGTCAACCTCGCCGGCGTTCATCTCCAGGCGAGCCTCGACGATAAAGCGGGTCTGACCTTCACCGCTGGTGCTCCGAGGTGTGATCCGCTCGACCACCAGCGGCCAACGCTTGCCGGTCATCGAGGCCAGCACCATCGAGCCATGCTGGGTCGGCGCCAGATCATCGATACGGCCCTCGGGCACGGCCAGGTCCAGGCGAAACCCGTCCAGCGGAGAGACGCGAAACAGCTCCTCGCCTTGCTCGGTCACCGCGCCCAGTCGCTGGGTCAGGTCGCCACTGACCACCACCCCATCGAAGGGCGCGACCAGGGTGGCCCGATTGAGCCTGGACTCGACCAGTGCAACCCGCGCCTCGGCCTGCTCTCGCTGAGCCGCCAGCACGTTGAGCCCGGCGCGATCACCACGCGCGCGGGACTCCTGCTCCTGACGTGACAGCTTGGCGATTTCGCTCTGCCATTGCAGCCGTTCCAGCAGCAGCTCCCGGGTTTCCATGCTCGCCAGCACCTGCCCGCGCTCGACACGATCACCGGCTCGCACGCTGGTTGCCTCGAGATACCCCCGGAACGGCGCCGAGATCACCCGCTGCACACGACTTTCGACGGTCACCTCCGCCGCCACCTCGTCCACCGTGGTGATCAGGGTGGAGGCGACCAGCAGAGCCACCAGCGCCAGCACCGCCAGCTTGAGCCCGAGATGTCCCGGTCCAAGCAGGCGCCCCAGTTGCTCGCCAGCCGATGCCAGCGCCTTGACCACCAGCGGCCGGTCGTTGCGCCTTTTCTCCTCCAGCGCACGGGTGCATAGCGCCAGCAGACTCTCCAGCGCCTCGATCTCGTCGAGGGTAAAGGGTCGATCGCGTTCCAGGGTCACGGCGCCACGCGCCACCCCATCGTCGAGGCAGGGTACGCTGACCACCGAAGGAACACCGCCGAGGGTGACCAGCTCCTGATGGGCCAGCTGGACACCGCCATCGTGCCGCCCTGCCGCACCTTCCACGGGAGGACAGGCCACGCTGGCCAACTGGTCGAGCGCCTCATCCATGGCCGCCGCCGTGGCCTTCACCCGATTCATCTTGCGATTGAACTGGGCGCTGTGGGAAATCTGCAACACGCGACAACTGGCACCGCGGCGCCAGCCGAGGCTTACGCGTTCGGCACCGAATTGCTCGGCCAGACGGGTCACCAGCTGTGCCGAGGCTGCGGCGAAGGTAGCCTCGGACAGCACGCCGGCCAGCAGGGACAGGCGGTCCCCGAGTACCGCCTGGTGTCGCAGCATGTCTTCTTGCCGCTCACTCATCAGGTCCCGTTCCAGCGCAGCGACACCTTCCTCGAGTCGCTGCATCAGTGGCACCAGGGACTGACGTGCCCGCGCCACACCGTCGTCGGAGGTGTCGCGCAGGCCAGGCGGAATCGCCAGGCTCAGCGCTACCGCGCCTGCCACCTCGCCATCCATGCTCACCGGATAGCCGATGCCCAGGTGCGCCTCATCCAGTTGGCTGACCATGCCACTGGCAACCTCGGCGACCTCACTTGCCAGCGCCAGCAGTGCCTCGCCGGCGCCCTCGCTGAAGCCCGGCCACAGCGCCACTGGCTCGATGCCGGATGGCCCACGCCACGCCACCAATCCCTCGACCAGCCGCACCTCATCGACAGCGCCGCTGCGCTCACAGTGCCGGGCCAGCCAGTGCTGCATCCGTTCACGCATGGACGCTTCAACGTCGCCCCTTGCCTCGTCTAGCAGCATACCGCTCCCGCTGGCCCGTTCAGGCCCCTCATCAAGGTGTCAATCAAGACGTCTCCTCATCGTCATCCTTGCGCAGCCGACGCCATTGCTCGGCGGCCTGTTCACGTCGAAGCGTCTTGAGTCTATCGGTGTGCTCGGTAGACGACGACATGGCTCGCGCGATACCCCAGCCAGCGCCGGCCAGCGCCGCTGCCAGGCCACCCAAGGCCGAACTGCCCATGGCACCTTGCTGTTCAGCAGGGACGGACGCATCTGCTTCGCTCGACACCTTGGGCGATACCTCGGTCGACGCCGGTGAGCCTGCCGCCTGTGGCGACTGGTCCAGGGTTGCGTCATCGACCGACGGTACCGCCTCGAGCGACTCACTACCCTCCGCAGCGTCTGGCGCCGTTGGCACGCTGCCGGCAGCCGGGGGAGCGGCGAACAGCGGCAAGCCGCTGATCATGCCACCGCGACTGTCATGGTGGGCCGCCCAACCAGCGACAACACTACGTAGATCCTCGGGTCCCTGACTCGGAGCCACCGCTGCCGGACGGTTGTTCGAGACCATCGCCTCGCCCAGGGCGAACGCGGTGCGATCCATCCAGCTCCAGGCGGCCAGGCGGCCGCCTGGCTCCTGCTCACGGTAGAGGTTCTGCTGCGCACCGCGCACCAGATCCAGCTTGCCCTGAGCCAGGGTCACGATGGAGGTGACACGCTCGACCTCCGGCACACTCGTCGAACCGGCAGAGGCCACACTCAACCGTACTCGGCCATATTCACCGATCAGGATGTCGAAGCCGTAGTCACCACCGAAGCCGTCGAAGCCGGCACCGCCCATCGCCACATCGTGGCCCAGTCCGGTCAAGATGACGTCGTCGCTACCTTCGAAGTTGTCGATGGTCTCGATGGTGATCAGCCCTGGCACGCGAGTCACCCGAGCGAAATCGCCCATCAGAATATCGTTACCGGCACCGCCCTCGAGCGTGTCCTGGCCACCACCACCCAGCAGCACATCGCGATCGATGCCGCCAATCAGGTGATTGTCGCTGCGCAGGGCAATATTGCCGGTTTCCGCCAGGCGGTAACGGCCGGTGGTATCACTGAGAATGCGGCCGTCATCGGCGATGGCCACGGTCTCGCCGCCAGCGTTGACCAGGGTATCGGCGCCGACACCGCCAATCGCCTGATCCCGGCCCACTCCCAGCAGGATGACGTCATCCCCACCGGTGCCCTGGCGCCGATCGAGGCTCTTCACCTCCTGGCGAACACCATCTTGTGCGGTGATCGAGCCATTGTCCCCAATGACCACGTTGTCGCCGCCAAGGGCACTGATGCGTTCACCACCAAACCCGCCGATGATCCAGTCATCTCCTCTGCCGGTAGTGATGGTATCTACCCCGCCGATGGCGAAATGAAGGGACGCAAAGGACGTCACCACGCCATTGGCGTCGAACAGTACCTCGGCGTGATCACCCGCTACCTTGTCAGCACCAGCGGCGGAGGTGATGACATCGTCGCCTTCGGCGCCGATCACCAGGTTGCCGCCGCTGCCGACACTGACGCTATCCGCCGCGCCGTGACCGTGCGCCAACGAACGCGCGCTCACCAGATGTCCCGCTGCGTTCCACTCCAGGCGACCGAGGTCGGCAAGCACCGTGCTGGTCTGATCACCCGTGGTGATGACATCGCTGCCCGCACCACCGACGATCTCATTGCGACCGGCATTGACGCCGATGCGATCCTGTCCCGCCACCGCCGATGCGGTACTGGTCATCGTCCTCAACACCGAGGTGTCGTCCCACTGGAGTCGCCCATTGTCACCGATCAACTGGTGACGACTGGTGGCCGAGGCGGCGGTGATCGAAAGCCGATCATCGCCAGCGCCGCCGATGGCCGTGACCGAACCGGCATTCACCTCGAGGGTGTCGTCGCCGCCGATGGCAGTCGCACTGGAGGCGGCGCTCAACAACACTCCGCTGGCACTCTGGCGCAGAGAACCGTTATCGCCAAACAGCAGGTGACGAGCGTCGACCGATGCTGCGCTGATCTCGATGGTGTCCGCACCGGCGCCGCCCAGAGCGGTGACCGAACCCGACTCGACAGCCACACGATCGGCGCCGCCGACGTTGGGCGTCAGACTATCGCCGTTGACCAGAACGCCGACGTCGCTCCAGCTCAGGGTGCCGCGATCCGCCAGCACCACATGGCGCGCCCCGTCGCCAGCCTTGACGATCTCGATCAGGTCACTGCCCACCCCACCGATGACCACGGAGTGGCCACCGCTCAAGCGAATGCTGTCGTCCCCGCCGCGGGTATTCAGCATAGCCGCCGTCTCGCTGGCGGCAGTATCGGACGCCAGGCGGGAGGTCGCACTGACCAGGACACCAGCGGCGTTCCACTCAAGCAGACCATGGTCACCGATCGCCACGCTGGCACTGCGCTCAGGCGAGGCGACAGTCACGCTGTCATTGCCACCGGTGCTGAGGCTGTCACTGCCTTCTCCGCCGATCAGGACGTTGCGACCATCACCACCGTCAAGACGATCCACTGCCCCATTGGCGCTTGGCAGCGTGACCAGTTCACGCACCTGGGTGCCCACCACGTCCAGCCGGGCGTAGTCGCCCACCAGCAGGTCATCACCGCTGCGACCGCCGCTGGTCGAGCTGCCACCGTAAAGCACGTCAGACCCGCCACCCCCCAGCAGCAAGTCATTGCCCTCGCCGCCGAACAGTCGGTCGCCTCCGTCGTGGATACTGTCCTTGAGCACCAGCGTGGCACCACTGGACAGATCGTTCACCACCTTAAAGGTAACCTTGGCGTTGTCACCGATCAGCCAGTCGGAAGCACCGCCTCCGCTCAGGACGTCGTTGCCACTGCCGCCGATCAACAGGTTGTCGCCGCCGCTGACGCTCAAGCTGTCATCGCCGCCCGACGCCATGTCGACGCCTTCCACCGCGATCACCCGCTGACTATCGAGCAGTCGCAGGCCCGCCTCTCCGGGGCGAGCCTCCAGCTGGATCACGCCGTGGTCCCCCAGCAGGATGTCGTTGCCTCCTCCAGTACTCAGCATGTCATCACCGGCTATGAGGCTATCTCCGGTCGGATGGGCAATCGCTGCGGCGCTGGCATGCACCGTCATCACCGTATCGGCCTGGCTGAGGCGTCGGGAAACATCCACGTCGATGCCACCATCGCCGTACAGATGGTTGTTACCGCCCTTTTCATCACTCAGACGGTCATCGCCGGATCCACCAAACAGCTGGTCATCACCGAGGCCGCCAATCAGCGTATCCGCGCCGGCGCCACCCACCAGCACCACGCCACCGATGGCCTGACTGGCGTCCAGCAGATTATCACCGGCCTCCAGGAACGGCTGAGCCAGCAGCGTCGGCCGGCCGCCGACGGCGCTGTAGCGCTCGCCACTGCGAGAGGTATCGCCGAACACCACCAGCGGCATCTGCCACTGATAGCCACCGCTCACCCGGATGTGGTCATCACCGCCGCCACCGTGAACCACACTAAGCGGCATTTCACGAATGACACGGCCACTGCTGGCACTCACCACTCCGTCGAGCACCAGCGCCCCGGCGCTGGTGATGTCGCGAATCAACAGACGCTGTTCGCCGACCAGTACGCTGTCACCAGCGCGGAAGCCATCGGCGTACCAGCTGCCGGCACTACGATTCAGCTGGGAAACACCCGCCACCGTCTGTGCCTGCCAGTCGCCGTCGTAGGCCACCGGATCGGCATCGATGGTAAGCTGATCATCGCCTGCCCCCAGCAGCGCCTCGAAGACCTCGACACCGTGGAAATGAACCCCTCGCTCGGTATCGATGGTACCGCCCACACCATTGTCCTGGGACAGCACGCCTTCACCCATGCCGAGCCCACTGACCCGCTCGGCACCGATGACACCAGACAGGTCGGCCACGCTGGCATCCACGTGCAGCACCAGGCTGTCGCTATCCTCATGCGCGGTGCCGGAGGTCTCGGCGGCCAGCGCGCTGACACCTTCAGAAGGCAGCATCAGCGGCACAGACGGCACCGGCGTATCGGCGACAGTGCCCCCTTCGACGATCAGCGGTCCCTGAATGTCGGACAGACGCCGTTCGGTGACAAACTGCATGCCCGCCTCGACCGGAGCCCGATATCGGGTCTCCGCCACCACCTCGACGGCCACCTTGTCGGCCCAATTGCTGGCGTCGAACACCACTGCAGGTGTGGTGACGGAGGTCAGCGTCAGGCTGTCACCGACCCAGCTTCCCAGGGTATCGTCGGACATCAGGTGCAGCCTTCCCTGGGCATCGATGTGGTTGATCCGCAGACGCCCGGCAATGCTCGATCCCGAGCCATCTTCCAGGCTCAGGTAGCGCCCGGTCTGGGCCCCCAGCGATGCCCAGTCGCCACCTTCCAGGACCAGAATCGCCCCGGCTCCCTGCGCGGCCAGCACCGTCACGCTGCGCTCACCGTCGAACAGGGTATCCAGCACGATGCGCCCACCCAGGGGGAACTCGGTCTGGCCATCGCTGTTGAGATGGACCCTGACCTCAGCGCTCGGCGCCTTGGTCAGCCTCAGGGTGTAGCTGTCGCTGCCGCCCAGGGTCGAGACTCGGGTACCGCCATCCGACTGCTCCACCACCAGCCCAGCGCTGTCATCGTCGTGGACGCTGACGTCGACCTTGCTCGTGGCGCGCTCGGCAAACGAGCTGGCCTGCCCCAGATTGCTGGAGATATCGAAGCCCAGCTGGGCGTCGATCCGGTCTTCGATGCTGGTGTTGCCGAGCGCCTCCAGCACCAGCGTCTGGGGCTTGTCCCAGTTGGAGACATCGAAGCTCAGGGTGGCGCCGTGCTTTGCCACCAGACGACCGCCGAAGGCCGACAGATCCACGCTGACCGTGATCACCTCACCGGCCTGGGGCGCCACCGACAGGCGCACTTCGACGCTGCCGGACTGAGCCGACGCACCCTCGCCTTCGATCACCTGGAGTCGATCCTGGGCCGTGGACACCACCACATCTCCGCGCGTCGCATCGAATACCGTGATCTCGGTATCGGCGATGGGCTGATCCAGCAGCGAGGCCAACGCCTGGGGCAAGGGAGACGACGAGGGCGTCTCGACCTGGGCCAGATAGCTGATCGCCACCTGTCGAGTCCCTTCGACCAGACCATCGGTCGGCGCCTTGACGAAGATCTGCTGGCGCGGTGACCAGCTGCCCCCGGTGAACACGAAGTCCACGGTGATCGCCTGGGTAAACTCGCCCAAAGCGTCGAATGACAGAAGCAGCGTCTCGGCCGACGCCGCGCCCGCCGCGTGACGGTCCTGAGTCGACGCCATGCTGGCCGACAGTGTCAGCGTCACCCTGCTGCCCTCGGCGATACCGGAGATCGGCAGGTTCGTCGACAGCCAGTAAGCGGCAGCGTCGCCGCCTTCCACCACCCGCGTCGCCCCACCGGGCTGCTCGACCAGGATGGCACCGTGCTCGGGGCTAGCCACCTGCACCGTCAGCGCCTCGGCCAGAAGATTTGCGTAGGCCTCGTCAGCGGACACCGTGCCATGGCCCACCAGGCTGCTGGCACCCCTGGCGTCAATCGCCTTCACCTCGCCGCTGACGTCCCCCGCCACCTGGATCTGGTCACTGCCGAGACCACCGATGACCTCAGTCAGTACGCTTTCGCGGGTGCTCAGCACCTGAATCCGATCGTCTCCCGCTCCGGCCTCGACGCGCACACGCTCGAGATCGTCATGGGACAGATTGAGCCCAGCGCCAAACACGGCACCCGCGGTGATCACGAAGTTGTCGTCGGCGCTGCTGCCGAAGGCACTCAGACTGTCGTAGCCGTCTTCGCCATCAAGTGCCAGAGGCGCCTGGGTGGCGTAGACCTGATACTGATCGTTGCCCTGGCCCCCCAGCACGCTCATTGCCTGGCCGTTGCCTCGACTGACAAAGCCGTCGCCGGCCTGGGTCACCGCGATCTCGTCGCCCACGATGACGCCCGAGGCGTAGACGCCAGCGCTGGCCGTGCCTACAGGGTTCGGATGCTCGCCGTACTGCTGGCCAATCTCGAAGCGATCGTCGCCGCGACCTCCGTCCAGCGTCATCACGGTCGATGAGCCATCGACCACGAAGCGGTCGGCGCCGTCGTGGCCATTGATGGTCACCCGGGCATTGATGCTGCCCCCCACATCGATACGCTCCACGGCGCTGCCAGCCTCGGCCAGACGCGCAACGAAGTTGTCGCGGACCAGGAACAGATCGCCCGTGGTAGACGCCGTCGTCTGGGCCCGGACCATACTGCCGTCATAGTTGTCGTAGCCACGACCTTCGATGAACAGGGTGTCCGCTCCGGCATTGCTGGCGCCGCTGTCGAGAACGCGAATGCGGTAGTCGCCCTGATCCGCCTGGCGCGTGACAATCCGGTGCTCGTCGCTGCCGGATCCACCATCCAGGGTCAACAGCGCCTGGCGATCATTGAGCTCCACCACGGTCAGACGATCCTTGCCGCCGTCGCCGGCCACCAGCATGGCGCCCACCAGGGTATCGGCATGGATCAGCATGTCGTCGTTGCCGCTGCCACCCCGGAAGCTCATGTTGTTGGTCACCGCGATATCGCCGTGCAAATGCAGAATATCGTTGTCGTCTCCCAGATCGACGGCGATTGACCCTGCGCGATGCCGGCCATCGAAGAGCAGACGATCGTCTCCCGCCCGGGTCACCACCGTCAGGCTGTCGGCAAACTGCCATTGGCCCAGGAAGGACACCAGATCGTCGCCATCCCCGCTGTCTACCAGCAGGGTGTCGGCTCGGTGATCGCCGTTGAAGGTAACAGTATCGGCACCAGCCCCAGAGGTGACCTTGGCCGCTGCGGTGACCGTCAGGTCCTCGGTCACGTCCAGGGTATTGGCGCCATCACCCATGGCGATGGAGAGCGAGCCGGCCTGGATACTGGCGTCGAAGGTCAGGGAGTCATCGCCATCCGTGGTTTCGACATCAAAGGCGTTGGTCACGTCCAGTGAGTTGTTGGCGGACAGCACGTTATCACCGGCGCCCAGCGCCAGGCTCAGCGCGTCCGCCTGATGGGTGCCGTTAAAGGTGACGGTGTCCACACCAGAGCCGGCGGTGATACTGGCCGCTGCGGTGACGGTAAGGTCTCGAGTCACGTCCAGGGTGTTGGCGCCATCGCCCATGACGATGGAGAGCGAGCCGGCCTGGATGCTGGCGTCGAAGGTGATGCGGTCATCACCTTCTTCGGTCTCCACCTCGAAGGCGTTGGTTACCGTCAGGCTGTCTTTGACGCTCAGCACGTTATCGCCGGCGCCCAGCGCCAGACTCAGCGAGCCCGCCTGGTGGGTGCCGTTGAAGGTGACGTTGTCCACACCCGATCCAGCGGTGACTTCGGCCAGACCATCGACGGTGAGGTCTTTGGTCACGTCCAGGGTGTTGGCGCCCTCGCCTATGGCGATGGAGAGCGAGCCGGCCTGGATACTGGCGTCGAAGGTGAAGCGGTCATCGCCTTCTTCGGTCGTCACATCGAAGGCGTTGGTCACGCCAAGTGAGTTGTTGACGCTCAGCACGTTATTCCCGGCGCCCAGCGACAGACTCAGCGCGCCCGCCTGGTGGGTGCCGTTGAAGGTGACGGTGTCGACGTCGGAGCCGGCGGTGACACTGGCCGCTGCGGTGACGGTAAGGTCTCGAGTCACGTCCAGGGTATTGGCGCCATCACCCATGGCGATGGAGAGCGAGCCGGCCTGGATGCTGGCGTCAAAGGTGATGCGGTCATCACCACCCGTGGTTTCGACATCGAAGGCGTTGGTAACTGTAAGCGTGTCGCTTACGCTCAGGA